>DASWJA010000156.1:0-16826 GCA_036397375.1 Candidatus Limnocylindria bacterium | reverse complement strand
CGCCGAGGCGCATGGTGCGCAGGGTCTCGGGGTCGGCCGAGATCTCGTGGCGCAGCTCGGGCTCGTACTCGCGGACGAGCTCGCCGGATCCGTTCGTCTCGCCGCGGACGATCATCGGTGTCATCAGGCGTCCGCCGTTGGCGAGCGCCGCGTACGCGTTGAGGAGCTGGAGCGGCGTGACCGCGATGACGTTCTGGCCGATCCCGGCCTGCGCGAGCTCCCCGGTGAACACGCCGGCCCGACCCTGCTGCCGCGCCCACTCGGTGCTCGCGATGATCCCCTCCTCCTCGCCCGGCAGACGGATCCCGGACCGGCTGCCGAACCCGAGCTCGTGGGCCCACTCGGCCAGCGGGTCGATGCCGGTATGCACGGCCATCTGGTAGAAGAACGTGTCCGACGACTTGGCGAACGCGTCGACCATGGCGAGGGGGCCGAAGCCTTGCCGGTTCCAGTCGTACAGGCACTCGCCGTCCGGGGCACCCGGGATCTGGTAGCACCCATACGTCGGCCACTGGCGCGTCGGGGTCGTGACCCCCTCCTCCATCGCCGCGATGCCGGTCACGAGCTTGTACGTGGATCCCGGCGGATAGATATCGGCGATCGCGTGGTTCCGCAGCGGCCGGTCGGGATCGGCCAGGTACACGTTGAAGTCGTCCGCGCTGATCCCGCGCGCGAACTTGTTGTTGTCGTACGCCGGCAGGGAGACCATGGCCAGGATCTCGCCGGTCTGGGGGTTCATCACGATCGTGACTCCCTGGCTGACGTTGGCCTCCCGCATGCCCCACAGGAGTGACTCGGTTGCCATGCGCTGGAGCCGCGCGTCGATCGTCAGCACCAGGTTCTGCCCGGCCGCCGGGCCCCGGGTCTCTTCCACGACCTTCACCAGCCGGCCCGACGCGTCGCGCTCCCAGAGCGCCGAGCCGTACTCGCCTCGCAGTTCGGCCTCGAATGCGGCCTCGATCCCGGTCCGCCCGATGGGGTCGTCGTGCAGATAGCCTGCGTCCGCCAGCCGCTCGAGCTCACCGGCGTTGACGGGACCGGTGTAGCCGACGATGTGGGACAGGAGCGCTCCGTCCGGCTCGCCGAGGTCGTTGAGGTATTGGCGCCGCGCCACGACCTGGAGCTCGATGCCGGGCAGCGACTCGCTCTCCTCGGCGAGCACCAGCGCCGCCGCGCGGTCGATGTCGGACGCCAGCGGCACCAGGTCGAAGGGCGACCCCGCGAAGGCATTCAGCCGTCCCGACAGCTCACTGGCGGGGAGCCCCACGAGCTCCGCCACTCGGTCCAGGACCGCGTTCTGTCGTGCTTCCGGCAGATCTGCGGGCCGCACCGCCACCGTCCAGGTCGGTACATTGATGACCAACGGTCGCCCCTCGCGATCAAACACCAGCCCGCGTTGCGACGGAATCGCCACGTCCACGGTACGCGCGGCCTCCGCCTGCTCAGCGCGGACTCTCCCTTCGATGACCTGGAGCTGGAAGAGCCGGCCCGCCAGGACGCTGAACAGGAGCAACCCGATGATCCCGAATGCGATGAACCGGGGACCGGAGCGCTGCAGATCCGGGTGCTCGAACTGCGCGCCCACGGTCAGAGGGGCGACGGCTCGAAGCCGAAGCGGGACAGAGCCGCGCGCGCAGCCACGAACGCGAGCGCCGTCAGCAACCCATTCAGCGCCGCGGTAGGCAGCACAAGACCTGCCACCGACCCTGGCTGGGGCAGCGGGGCGCCGCCGACCAGGACCAGCACGATGAGCCCCACCAGATCCAGCAGCAGGCTGCCAATGACACCGCCGAACAGCGCCAGGACGACGCCTGAACGGCCGACGAGGCGGGAGGCGCTCGCCAACAAGCCGGCGACCAGGAGCAAACCAAGCGGCACGCTGCCCAGCGGATCGGTGGTGAGCAGGTTCACCGTCAACCCACCTACGAATGCCCACACGGCGCCAGTACCCAGCCCGATCAGGGCCGTGACGGTCACCACCACCGCGAGCATGAGATTCGGTCTCAGATCCCCCATGGCCAGCACCGGAGCAAGACTGGCGTGGAAGACGCCGGTGATGAAGGCCAGAAGCGCGCTGATGGCGTTGATCGGACGGTTCTCGCGGGTCGCTGCGACTCGGGCGGCGGCTGTGGCCAAGTATAGGCTCCGGACAGGCTTCCGATCCGGCCTCCAGGGCCCGCAAACGTGCTCCAAGGACGTGTTTCACGTGAAACATTGAGTCGCCGGTAACCGGTCGAAAACGGCCCAAACTGATACAATTGAGCGTGCCCGACGGAATTCGCAGCGGAGTGCTCGTGGCTAGGGTCACGGCCTGTACCAACCAGAAGGGCGGCGTCGGTAAGACGACCACCGTCATCAACCTCGCGGCATATCTGGCCCTTTCCGGCACGCGAACGCTCGTCATCGATCTGGACCCCCAGGGCAACGCCTCGACGGGGCTGGGAGCCGACCGACGGGCGCCGGGCACGATCTATGACGCGCTCATCGATCGGGTCGCGATCTCCGAGATCGCGAGGCCCACGGCGATCCCAGGCCTCGACCTCGTGCCGGCCACACCAATGCTTGCGGGAGCCGAGATCGAGCTGGTAGGGATTCCGGCCCGCGAGCATCGGCTGGCGGCCAGCCTGGCCGAGGTGGACGAGCGATATGACCGCGTGCTGGTGGACTGCCCGCCGTCACTCGGCCTGCTGACAGTCAATGCGTTGACCGCCGCGGATGGCGTGCTCATCCCGATCCAGGCGGAGTACTACGCGATGGAGGGTCTGGGAAACCTGGTGAACACCATCCGCCTTGTCCGTGGGTCGCTGAACCCGAGACTGGAGATCGAGGGGGTCGTGATCACGATGTTCGATCGCCGAACGCGGCTGTCGGCCCAGGTGGCTGATGAGGTACGACGCCACCTGAACGGCACGGTGTACGACACCGTCGTACCTCGCAGCGTGCGGCTCAGCGAGGCCCCGAGCCACGGGCTGCCGATCGCCCTCTACGACCCCAGCTCACGGGGTGCCTTTGCGTACCAGGCACTGGCCGCTGAGGTGGCCACTCGTGGCTGAGTCACCGCCCCGCGAGTTCGGGCTGGGTCGAGGTCTGGACGCCTTGATCGCACCGCCCGATGGTGCAGGTGATGCACGGCAGATTCCCCTGGACCGGATCGTGGCCAATCCGCACCAGCCGCGCGCCCGGTTCGACGGCCACGACCAGGACGTCCTGGCCGCCTCCATCTCCACTCACGGGGTGCTGCAACCGGTCATCGTCCGCGGCCTGGCCAACGGCGATTACCAGCTCATCGCCGGCGAACGTCGCGTACGAGCTGCACGCCAGGCCGGTCTGACACAGGTACCCGCGGTGATCCGCGATCCCAGCGAGGAGCAGATGATCGAGCTCGCGCTCATCGAAAACCTACAGCGGACCGATCTCAACCCCATCGAGCAGGCCATGGGCTTCCGGATCCTGATCGAGCGCTTCGGGCTGGCGCACGATGCTGTGGCCGGCCGGATTGGCCGGTCGCGGGCTTCGGTCAGCAACGCGCTGCGCCTGCTGGATCTAGCTCCGGAGACCCAGGAAGCGCTGCTGGAGGGCCAGATCAGCGAGGGGCATGCCCGCGCCCTGGCGGGCTTGACTGTGTCCGAGCTACAGGTCGCGGCTCTCCAGATCGTGCTCGAGCGACACGTTTCCGTGCGCCAGACCGAGGAGCTGGTCCGGCGCCGGCGCCGCCATGGACCTGGCGATGAAACGGTCGCGGTGCGAGGGGACCTGCAAGAGCTCGAGAGCCACCTCCGCGAGATCCTCGCCACCCGCGTCGCGATCACCCGCACGCGCCGGGGAGGGCGGATCAGCATCGACTTCGCCTCGGACGAGGAACTGACCCGCCTGTTCGCGTGGATTGTCCGCACCGCGCCGGAGACCGACGACACCGACCCGATACGCATCGGCTCGGAGAACGCATCGCTATGACGGCCCAGCCCAGCCGCCGGCGAGCCCGCGCCTCGGCCGCCTACACGGCTGCCGATATCCAGGTCCTTGAGGGCCTGCAGGCGGTTCGCAAGCGCCCCGGCATGTACATCGGCTCCACCGATGCACGCGGCCTCCACCAGCTCGTGTGGGAAGTCGTGGACAACAGCATCGACGAGGCCATGGCCAACATGGCGACGCGGATCGACGTCACGATCGGCGCCGACGGTCACCTCGAGGTCGTCGACGACGGGCGGGGGATCCCCGTAGACCGGCATGCCACCGGCAAGAGCGCCCTCGAAGTGATCATGACGGTGCTCCACGCCGGGGCGAAGTTTGGCGGTGGCGGCTACAAGGTCTCCGGCGGCCTCCACGGCGTCGGCGTGAGCGTCGTGAACGCCCTCGCAGCCGAAATGCGAGTCGAGGTTCTTCGGGACGGCAAGCGCTATGTCCAGGAGTACCGTCGCGGCACGCCGTTGAAGCCCGTCCGCCAGGTCGGTGGAGAGGCCGAGGCCAACCGTGGCTTGGATTGGGCCCGACACCACGGCACGCGAACCTGGGTCATGCCGGACCCCGAGATCTTCGAGGACCTCGACTTCAACTTGGAGACGATCGCGACCCGGTTGCGGGAATCGGCCTATTTGAACAAGGGGATCTGGATCCGTCTCCTGGATGAGCGCGTCGGCCGCGAGAAGAACTACCTGTTCCAGGGCGGCGTCACCTCATTCGTGCGGCACCTGAACCGTCACCGCGCCCCGCTCCATCAGCACCCCATTTTCGTGGAACGCGTCGTGGAGGGCACAAGCGTCGAGGTCGCACTCCAGTACAACGACGGCTTCGCCGAGACCGTGCTGCCGTTCGCCAACAACATCCACACCGTCGACGGCGGCACTCACGTCACCGGTTTCCGTGCCGCCCTGACCAGCTCGCTCAATGAGTGGGCCCGCCGCGCCGGTGTTCTGTCCGAGAAAGACACCAACCTGAGTGGGGACGACGTGCGCGAGGGTCTGACCGCGGTCATCAGCGTCAAGCTCACCGACCCCCAGTTCGAGGGCCAGACCAAGGCCAAGCTGGGCAACGCCGATATCAAGGGCATCGTCCAAACCGTGGTGTCAGACGGGATCATGCAGCACCTGGAGGAGAACCCTGCCGATGGGCGGCGGATCCTCGAGAAGTGCCTCACCGCGGCCCGCGCCCGAGAAGCGGCCCGCAAGGCACGCGACCTCGTCATCCGCAAGGGGGCGCTGGACGGAATGGCGCTGCCCGGGAAGCTGGCGGACTGCCAGGAACGGGATCCGGCGCTCAGCGAGCTGTACATCGTGGAAGGGGACTCGGCGGGGGGCTCCGCCAAACAGGGCCGAAATCGCCAGAACCAGGCCGTCCTCCCGCTGCGTGGAAAGCTCCTCAACGTCGAGAAGGCGCGTCTCGACAAGGTGCTCTCCAGCGAGAACGTTCGGCCACTGATCATTGCGCTCGGCGCCGGGATCGGCGATCAATTTGACATCGCCAAGCTCCGCTACCACCGCATCTGCCTACTGTCCGACGCCGACGTCGACGGGGCCCATATCACGACCCTGCTGTTGACGTTCTTCTATCGGCACATGCCGCTGGTAATCGAGAACGGCTACCTGTACCTGTGCCAGCCGCCGTTGTACCGGGTTAGCACGGGCAAGCAAACGCGATATGCCAGCGACGAACGCGGGCGCGAGACTGCGGTCCGGGAGCTGTCGCGGGACGGCAAGGCCCGGAACGTCACCGTTCAGCGCTTCAAGGGGCTGGGCGAGATGAACCCCGACCAGCTCTGGGAGACGACCATGAATCCCGAGACGCGGACGCTGCTGCAGGTGAGCGTCCGCGACGCCGCGGACGCGGATGAGACCTTCAGCACGTTGATGGGTGAACGGGTCGAGCCGCGACGCGATTTCATCCGCGGCGAAGCGCGCAAGGTGCGTAACCTCGACATCTGAGAGGGAAATCGATGCCATCCCGTCACGTCGCCGATATTCGCCAGGTCGAGGCCAAGACCGGACGCACCCTCGAGGACTGGTGCGCGCTGCTCGAAGCCAACGGCATCGGTGATCGGCGCGAGGCCGTGAACTTCCTTCGCGACGGGCATGCGGTGGCTCACGCCTACGCGCTCGCGATCGCCGACCACTGCCTGCGTGGAAGCCGCGACGCATACGGCGACGACTTCTGGGACGAAGAGGCCAGCTGGTGAGGCCTGCCCTTCCGATCCGGACGCGACACACGCGACATACGCGACACGAGGGTCGAGGCTGATGGACGACCGCATGGGCGCGGTGCGCAGCGTCTCAATTGAGGACGAGATGCGCTCGGCGTACATCGATTACGCGATGTCGGTCATCGTGGCCCGCGCCCTCCCCGATGTCCGAGATGGCCTGAAGCCGGTACACCGGCGGATCCTGTTCACGATGCACGAGATGGGGCTGCGATCGACATCGGCGTATCGCAAGTGCGCCGGGGTCGTCGGCGAGGCGCTGGCCAAGTTCCATCCCCATGGCGATGTAGCCCTCTATGACGCCTTGGTGCGCCTGGCCCAGGACTTCAGCCTGCGGTACCCACTCGTGGACGGCCAGGGCAACTTCGGTTCCATCGATGGGGACCCGGCTGCGGCGTATCGGTACACCGAGGCGCGGCTGGCGGCCATCAGCGACGAGATGCTGTCCGACATCGAGAAGGGCACTGTCGATTTCATGGACAACTTCGACGGCCGGCTCCAAGAGCCAACCGTGCTTCCCGCGCGCTTGCCGAACCTGCTCGTGAATGGCTCGTCGGGGATTGCGGTCGGCATGGCCACGAACATTCCGCCCCACAACCTGGGTGAGATCTGCCGGGCGGTGGAGAAGTTGATCGACGAGCCGGAGTCGACCGTGGATGACCTGTGCAGGATCGTGACCGGACCCGACTTTCCAACCGGCGGGACGGTGTTCCGCTTCTCGGACCAGCGCTCGATCGCGGGGGAGAAGGAGCGCATCGACGCCATTCGGCACATGTACGCCACGGGGCGTGGACGGGTCATGATGCGCGGCCAGGTCGCTCTGGAGGAGGTCCGCCCGGGGCGCATGGCGGTAGTCGTCACCGAGCTTCCGTACCAGGTCAACAAGACGACGCTGATCGAGAAGATGGCCGAGCTCGTCGGAGCCAAGAGACTCACCGATGTCAGCGACATTCGCGACGAATCCGACCGCGACGGCATGCGGATCGTGGTCGAGGTCAAGCGCGACGGGTCGCCGCACACCGTGATGTCCCAACTGTTCAAGCACACCGCCCTCGAGTCGAGCTTCTCGACCAACATGCTGGCCCTCGTCGACGGCCAGCCCCAGACCCTGGGCCTCAAGCGGCTGCTCGAGCATTACATCGCCTATCGGCGCGAGGTCATCCGTCGGAGGACCGAATTCGACCTGAACCGGGCCCGCGAGCGAGCGCACATCCTCGAGGGTCTGAAGATCGCGCTCGACCACCTTGACGAGGTGATCTCCACCATTCGCAAGTCGGCCGATGCGGATGCTGCGCGCGAAGCCTTGATCGCCAAGTTCTCGCTCAGCGAGGCGCAGGCCAACGCGATCCTCGAGATGCAGCTGCGCCGTCTGGCCGCCCTGGAGCGCAAGAAGATCGAGGACGAGTACGAAGAGGTGATCCGTCTGATTGCCGAGCTGGAGGACCTACTGGCGAACCCGCGCAAGATCCTGCAGGCCATCAAGGACGAGCTCGGCGAGCTGCGGCGGAAGTACGGCGAGGAACGGCGAACCCGGATCTGGGATGACGCGAGTCGCGAGCTTTCGGCCGAGGACCTGGTGGCCGCCGAGGACGTAGTCGTGACGCTCTCGCAGCGCGGCTACATCAAGCGCCAGCAGATCCGCACCTTCCGCTCGCAGCGGCGTGGCGGCAAGGGCAAGCTGGCAATGATCACGCGTGAGGAAGACGCCGTCAGCCACCTGGTCGTGGCCAACACCCACGACAACATCCTGTTCTTCACCAACCGTGGGCGCGTGTTCATCACCAAGGTCCACGCTCTGCCCGAGGCCAGCCGCCACGCGAAGGGGCTTCCGATCATCAACCTGCCCGGGGTCCAGGTCGACAGCGGCGAGTACGTGAGCGCGATCATCTCGCTGCCGCGCTTCGAGCCGGACCACTACCTGGTGATGGCCACTCGCAAGGGGAAGATCAAGAAGACCTCGCTCGCCGAGTACGCCAAGATCAAGGCCAACGGGCTGATCGCGATCAACCTCGTCGATGGTGACGAGCTGCGCTGGGTGGACCTCTCGGACGGCGGGAACGACATCCTCATCGCCACCCGCAATGGCCAGGCGGCGCGCTTCGCCGAGCGCGAAGTGCGAGCCATGGGACGCGACACGATGGGCGTCACGGGCCTCCGGCTCAAGGGCAAGGACGAGGTCATCGGCATGCAGGTCATTCGCGAGCCCAGCCAGCAGCTACTAGTGGTCACTGAGCAGGGGTATGGCAAGCGGACGATCGTCAGCGACTTCCCGGTCAAACACCGCGCCACCGGGGGGGTGATCGCCAACGCGCTGAACAAGGAAACGGGCTCGGTGGCTGCCGTCCGGCTGGTAGGGCGCGACGATGAAGAGGTGATGCTGATCACCCAGGAGGGCACCATGTTGCGCACCCAGGTTGCGAGCGTGAACAGCTATCGGCGCGCTTCGCGCGGGGTGACGGTGATGAAGCCGGTGGAGGGCGATCGGATCATCTCGATTGCCGTATTCGTGGACGAAGGGCTACCCGAGGAGTTCGAAGGCGAGGAATGAGGCGGTAGAATCGGCCGGCCGGGGTCCGATCCGGCAACGAGCACGGAGCGAGCCGTTGTACGCCGACGAGTTCAGCATCTACTCGGGCAACGCCAACCGGCCACTGGCGGAAGACATCTGCCGCTACCTGGGTACGCGGATGGGGGAGGCCGATGTCTTCCAGTTCGCGAACGAGAACATCTTCGTCCGCATCCTCGAGAACGTCCGCGAACAGGACGTGTTCCTGGTCCAGCCCACCTGCCGGCCGGTGAACCACTCGATCATGGAGTTGCTGATCATGATCGACGCCTATAAGCGGGCCAGCGCGGGCCGGATCACCGCGGTCATGCCCTACTACGCATACGGCCGCTCCGACAAGAAGGACCAGCCCCGCGTGCCGATCACGGCGCGCCTGATTGCCGACATGCTCACCGTGGCCGGTGCCGACCGCGTCCTGACCATGGACCTCCACCAGGGCCAGATCCAGGGTTTCTTCTCGATCCCGGTCGATGAGCTGACGGCCGTCGACATGCTGGCCAAGTACGTCACCGGCCTTGGACTCGAAGACCTTGTGGTTGTCAGCGAGCTCGGCTTTGCCAAGAAGGCGCGGAATTTCGCCGAGAAGCTCAACGCGCCGCTGGCCATCGTCGAAAAACGGCGGCTGGCGAACGACGATAAAGCGGAGCTGAAGAACGTCATTGGCGAGGTGAGCGGGAAGACCGCGGTCGTCATCGACGACGAGATCAACACCGCCGGCTCGCTCATCGAGACGGTCAACGCCCTCATCAGCGAAGGGGCGCGCGAGGTGTACTCGTGCGCGACCCACGGCGTGTTCTCGGGCACGGCACTCGAGCGCATCGAGTCCTCGGCCCTGCGCGAGGTCATCGTGACCGACACCATTCCGCTGCCGGATGGTGCCAATCCGGACCGCATCACGGTCCTGTCGGTGGCGCCGCTGTTCGGGGAGGCCATCCGGCGCATTCATCGGGGCGAGAGTGTCGGGGCCCTCTTCTCGTCCGAGGTCGAGCTTGTCGAGGAGATGACGTTCTGGGGCGCGCACGACGAGGACGAGGAAGCCGAGGCGGTCACGGCCGAGGGTTGAGCGAGTGGGCAAGGTCCGGCTAGGGATTCTGCCCTGGGGACAGGCCACGGACTGGCCGTCCATGGAGTCGACGGCGCGCCGAGTGGAAGAGCTCGGCTACGAGCACCTGTGGGCGTGGGACCACCTGCATGCCATCTTCGGCGATCCCGACCAGCCGATCTATGAAGGGTGGATGACGCTGGCGGCGTGGGCAAAGGTCACCCGGCGCATTCGTCTGGGACTCCTCGTGGGCGCCAATACGTTCCGCAACCCGGGCCTGGTGGCGAAGCTCGCTACCACGCTCGACCACATCAGCGACGGACGCGCCATCCTTGGGCTGGGCGGCGCCTGGTTCGAGCACGAGCACGTGGCTCACGGGATCGAGTTCGGGACCGGCTTCGGCCAGCGGCTGGACTGGCTGCACGAGGCGGTTGCGGTGATCCGCACCGTGCTCGACGGAGGCGTAGCGACCAGCCCAGAGGGTGGCCACTACCGGTTCCGGGAGCTGCGTCAACACCCGCTTCCGGTTCAAGCGCGCCTGCCGATCATGATCGGTGGATCAGGAGAGAAGAAGACCCTCCGTACCGTGGCGACCTATGCCGACATGTGGAACGCGATGGGCAGCGCCGAGCTGCTGCGTCACAAGGTCGAGGTCCTGCGTGAGCATTGCGTGGCGGTGGGGAGGGACATCTCGGAGATCGAGTTGACCGTTGCATGCAAGCCACTCATCCGCGACACGGAGGCTGAGGCCCGGCGCGCATGGGAAGGGCAGATGGCGCTCAATCGCACGCCGATGGCCGAGGTATTGGACGACGACACGTTCTGGATCGGGACTCCTGAGCACATCGCCGATCGGATGCGCGCGTGCCGCGACATCGGGTTCGACACGTTCATCGCGGAGATGGCCGCGCCCCACGACGTGGAGACGCTCGAGCGCTGGATAGGCGAAGTGAAGCCCCTACTGGAGGCCTGACCGATGGCGGCTGGCGCACGGCGCCGGGTGAAGCGGAGCGGCCCGGCGGGCGGGAAGCGCGGCGGCACGGCACGAGGCACGTCGGTCGATTGGCTCCTGGCACGGACGAACCGGCCATCCGGGGCATGGGTCGAGAAGTCGCGAGCTCCATGCTGACGCTCAACGCGCTCAGGGTCCTGAAAGCCGCCGGGCGGACTATGGGCCAGGACGTTCCCTGAGGCTGCGGGTGGGGCACTCCGGAGAGGCCGATATACTCGGCGCAGATCCATGTTGAAACTCTTCTCCCGGGTGATGGACTCCAACGAGCGTGAGGTCCGCCGCCTGGAACCCCTTGTCGAGCGCGCCAACGCGCTCGAGCCCGAATACCGCGCCCTCAGCGACGACGAACTCCGGGGACGGACCGCGCTGTTTCGCGAGCGGCTGGCCGAGCAGCTCGGCGACGTGATCCTGCCGGCCGAAGCGCGGGCCGAGACTCCGGATGACGATTCCGAGCTGATAGGCGGCGACCCGGCTCGGCGCCTGGAGCGCCGACGCGAGGAGCGCGAGCGGGAAATGGCGCAGATCAACGCGGCCCTGGAGGGGATCCTGCCAGAAACCTTCGCCGCCGTGCGCGAGGCCATGCAGCGCGCTCTCGGCAAGCGCCATTACGACGTCCAGCTGCTTGGCGGCGTCGTCCTGCACCACGGCGCGATCGCCGAGATGCGGACTGGCGAGGGCAAGACCTTCGTCGCGCCGCTGGCCGCGTACCTGAATGCCCTGGCCGGACAGGGCGTGCACGTGGTGACCGTCAACGACTATCTCGCCAAGCGCGACGCGCAGTGGATCGGGGCCGTCTTTCATCGGCTGGGGATGGAGGTCGGGTCCATCCAGCATGAGGCTGCCTACGTGTTCGACCCGGACTTCCCGGCCACCGATGAGCGGTTGCGCGAGCTGCGGCCGGTCACCCGACGCGAGGCGTATGCCGCTGACGTGACGTACGGAACGAACAACGAGTTCGGGTTCGACTTCTTGCGCGACAACCTGGTCACCGATCTCGGACTCCGCGTCCAGCGCGGCCATTTCTTCGGCATCGTGGACGAGGTGGACAATATCCTCATCGACGAGGCCAGGACTCCGTTGATCATCAGCGGCCAGGCCGAGCAATCCACCGACCGATACGTCCAGTTCGCGCGCCTGGTGCCCCGACTCAAGGCGGAGGACGACTACCTGGTCGACGAGAAGTTCCGGCAGGTGGCGATCACCGAGGCGGGGACCGAGAAGATGGAGCGCATGCTGGGCGTCGCAAACCTGTTCGACGACGACTTCAGCATGGCGCGCCACCTGGAGCAGGCCCTCAAGGCGGAGGCCCTGTACAAGCGCGACCGCGACTACGTCGTCAAGGACGGCGAGGTCGTGATCGTCGACGAGTTCACCGGCCGACTCATGCCCGGACGGCGCTGGAGCGAGGGGCTGCACCAGGCGGTGGAGGCCAAAGAGGGCGTCCGCATCCAGAGCGAGTCACAGACCCTGGCCACGATCACGTTCCAGAACTACTTCCGGATGTACCGCAAGCTGGCCGGCATGACGGGCACCGCCGAAACCGAGGCCGAGGAGTTCAACAAGATCTACGGCCTCGAGGTCGTGGTGATCCCGACCCATCTGCCCATGATCCGCGACGACTTCGCGGACCTGGTGTACGCCAGCCAGAGCGGCAAGTGGGATTCGGTGATCGAAGAAATCGCCGAGGAGCACGAGAAGGGTCGGCCGGTACTGGTGGGAACCATCAGCGTCGAGGTCAGCGAGATGCTTTCGGAGCTGCTGAAGCGACGGGGAATCAAGCACAACGTCCTGAACGCGAAATTGCACGAGCGCGAGGCGGAGATCGTGGCCCAGGCCGGTCGGAGCGGTGCGGTGACCATCGCCACCAACATGGCCGGCCGCGGCACCGACATCGTGCTGGGCGGGAACCCGGACATGCTGGCCGCCGACCTGCTCCACCAGCGCGGAACGAACATCCTGGAGGCCTCGCCGGAAGATGTCGCGGCGGCCCAGGCCGAGGCCGAGCGCACCTGCGCCGAGGACCGCGAGCGGGTGGTGGCTGCCGGTGGGCTGCACATCGTGGGCACCGAGCGCCACGAGGCGCGGCGCATCGACAACCAGCTCCGCGGGCGTTCTGGTCGCCAGGGTGACCCGGGAAGCAGCCGTTTCTACCTGTCGCTGGAGGACGACCTCATGCGGCGCTTCGCCAGCGACCGCGTGCAGGGCCTGATGAAGACGGTCGGGTTCAGCGACGACATGGCGCTCGAGTCGGGAATCGTGAGCCGAACCATCGAGGGTGCCCAGACCCGGGTCGAGGGATACAACTTCGACCTGCGCAAGCACGTCGTCCAGTACGACGACGTCATCAACCGCCAGCGCGAGACGATCTACGCCGAACGGGATCACGTCCTGGGGACGACCGACCTGTCCGGGACGGTCCTGTCCCTGGTCGACGCCGAAGTCCGGTCGATGGTGGCGGAGACGACCGCCGATGACCAAACGGAGTGGAACCGAGACGGGCTGCGCGCGTTGCTGAGCGGCATGATTCCAACCCTGACCGCCGCGGAGCTGGAGGTCATCGACCAGGCCCGGGACGTCGATGCCCTCGCCGACGAGCTAGTGGCCCTGGCGGACGCCCACTACCAGCGGAAGCGTGACGAGCTGGGGGAGCAGGCCATGGCCAGCCTGGAGCGGATCGTCCTGGTGCGGGTGATCGACGGGCTGTGGGTGGAGCATCTGACTGCGGTGGACGACATGCGGCGCGGCATCGGGCTGCGGGCGTACAGCCAGCGCGACCCACTCAACGAGTTCAAGGTCGAGGCGTTCCGCATGTTCGACGAGCTCAAGGCGATGATCCGCCGCGACGTGGCACGCACGATCTTTCGGGTCACGGTCCTCCGTCAGCCGGCGACGGCGCCCGCGGCCCGTCGAGTAGAGAGCCGGCCGGACGTGATTGGATCCGGGTCCGCGGGGGCGGGTGTCGCGGCCGGTGTCGCGGCGGCGGGAGCGGCCCCCGGGAGCCGGCAGCCCGTGCGGGCCGCCACCAAGATCGGCCGCAACGACCCGTGCTACTGCGGCTCCGGCAAGAAATACAAGCGCTGCCACGGGGCCTGAACAGGCCGGCGCCCGAGATTTTGGGGGGTGACAGGCTGAGCGGCGGCGGGTACGATGGGGGCCTCTACGGCTCGTCGATCCTCGGAGCGGCGCGCCTACGTGGGCGGAGGAGCGTGTGAAGCAACTGGCGGGCGAGGCTCCCATTCAGATCTCTGATCTCCCCGCTTCGGCACCCCCTCCGTCGGCTCCCCCTCTCCCCCTCGTCACCCGATTCCGGGACCCATCGGTCCCGTACGAGGACCTCATCCAGTGCGAGCGTGACTGCATGCGCTGCAGCTACGCGGCCACGCTCGGCTGTGACGGCAACTGTGGGGCGTGCCCGCGTCAGTCCTACTGCCCCTGCGTCAATCCGGCCAAGCTCCGATCCCGATCGGGCCGCCTGGCTGACGTGGAGTTGACACTGGTTTCGGACCTTGGACGAAATTAGGAGCGAGGCGCAGCGGCTGGCGCGCCTCGTGGCCGACACGGCGGTGCGGCTTTGACTTGCCAGCGCGGCAAGCCGAACTCGAGGAGCTGACCGCTCGATCGGCAGACCCCAACCTGTGGGATGACCCGGCAAAGGCCCAGTCGGTGCTGCGGCGGGCCGACGAGCTCCGCGAGGAAATCGGCTTCTGGAACGACCTGAGCCGGCGCGCGACCGGGCTGGCCGAGCTGGCCGAGCTGGCCGCGGCCGACGCC
The DNA here is from genome assembly GCA_036397375.1 of Candidatus Limnocylindria bacterium. Classification (GTDB taxonomy): domain Bacteria; phylum Chloroflexota; class Limnocylindria; order QHBO01; family QHBO01; genus DASTEQ01. The sequence goes on along the minus strand of DASWJA010000156.1, from coordinate 2,245 downwards.
GAGACTGACGGCGCGCTACAGGCCGACCTGGAAAATGACCTCGAGGCGCTGCGGTCGAGCTGGACGGCCGCCGAGCAGCGGCTCCTGCTGAGCGGCGCCTACGATGAGCGACCGGCCATCGTCTCGATCTATGCCGGGGCAGGCGGCACCGAGAGCCAGGACTGGACCGAGATGCTGCTTCGGATGTACCTGCGCTGGGCCGAGCGCCAGCGCTATCGGTCCGAGATTCTGGACCAGAGCGAAGGCGAGGAGGCCGGTCTGAAGAGCGTGACGGCCAGCATTGACGGGCGATGGGCTTACGGCCGGCTGCGGAGCGAGCGGGGCGTCCACCGCCTGGTCCGGATCAGCCCCTTCGACTCACAGAGCCGCCGCCATACGTCGTTCGCGCTGGTGGAGGTCATGCCCGAGGTTCCCCCCGATGCCGAGGTCGAGATCCGCGACGAGGATCTGCGGGTCGACACTTATCGGTCCAGCGGGGCGGGTGGCCAACACGTCAACAAGACCGATTCGGCGGTACGCATCACGCACATTCCGACCGGCATCGTGGTCACCTGTCAGAACGAGCGGAGCCAGATGCAGAACCGCGAGCGAGCGATGGCCGTGTTGCGCGCCAAGCTCGTCGAGCGAGCCGAGGAGGAGCGCGAGGCGGAGATGGCCCGTCTCCGCGGCCAGCACATCGAGCCCGGATGGGGGAACCAGATCCGCAGCTACGTGCTCCAGCCCTACACCATGGTCAAGGATCTGCGGACCGGGGTCGAGACCTCGAACCCGACCGCCGTCCTGGATGGGGACCTCGATCCGTTCATCGACGGCTATCTGCGATCGCAGATCGGCGCCAACGGGGACAGCGCGGCATGACCGAGGCGCGCCTGGTGACCGATGCGCGGCCGGCCGCCGCCCGGCTGATCGGCGACGAGCCGCTCATCCGGCTGGTGGATGTCACCGTCGCCTACCCCAACGGCAAGGAGGCGCTGATCAACGTCGACCTCGAAATCCGGCGCAGCGACTTCATCTTCCTGGTTGGACCATCCGGGGCCGGCAAGTCGACCCTGATTCGGCTCCTCATCCGCGAGCAGGTGGCTACCACTGGGCGCGTCTACCTGGCCGGCCGCGACCTGGCCCGGGTCAGCCGGAGCCAGGTACACCGCCTGCGGCGTCGGATCGGCGTCGTATTCCAGGATTTCCGGTTGCTGCCCAACAAGACGGTGCGCGAGAACGTGGCGTTCGCCCTGGAAGTCACCGGGGCCCCGCTGGCCGAGATCCGGCGCCGCGTGCCGCGCCTGCTGGCCCTCGTCGGGCTCGAGGATCAGGCTCAGCAGCTGCCCGCCCAGCTCTCCGGCGGCGAGCAGCAGCGGGCGGCCATCGCCCGCGCCCTCGTCCACGACCCGGCCATCCTCATCGCGGATGAGCCGACCGGCAACCTCGATCCGGTGACCGGCTGGGAGATCGTTCAGCTCCTGCTGGAGATCAATGCGCTGGGCACTACCCTGGTGGTGGCCACTCACAACCAGGAGATCGTGACCGCGCTCCGACGCCGGGTCGTCGCGCTCGAGCAGGGCCGGATGGTCCGCGATGAGCTGGGCGCAGCCTACCGTCGCGGGTAGGATGTCCCGGTGATGGGATTCCTGAGGTTCCTCGGCTTCACCCTGGTCCGGGCCGGGCAGGGCTTCTGGCGCAACAAGATGATGAGCCTGGCCGCGACGGCAACCGTGATCCTCATGCTCGTCCTGCTGTCCGGGCTGGTCATCGTGCTGGGCGGCCTCAATTCGGGGCTGGCCTACATCGAGAGCAAGGTGGGGGTCACGGCGCGCCTGGTGGACGGGCTGGCGCCGGAGGCGGTTGATCAGCTCGTCGCTGACGTGGTTGCTCTGCCGGGGGTGGCGTCGGTGGAGTACGTCTCACCCGACGAGGCCATGCGGCGGCTGGAGCAGGCGTACGCCGACCGCGGGCAAACCCTCGAAACGGGAGGATCCGAAATCAGCCTGTATGCCAGCATCGAGGTCGGCCTCACCGACCCGGCCGCCGCGACAGCGGTCTCCGCCGCGCTCGGCGAGCGACCCGAGATCGAGCGCATCACAACTATCCAGGAGCAGTACGACAAGCTGCTCGGCGTGACGAACGTGGTCCGCCTGGCCGGCCTGTCGGCCATGATCCTGGTCGGCCTGACAGTGGTCTTCATGATCGTCAACACGATCCGGATCGCGGTGTTCTCACGCAGTCGCGAGATCGAGATCATGCGCTTGGT
>DASWJA010000155.1:0-5563 GCA_036397375.1 Candidatus Limnocylindria bacterium | reverse complement strand
GGACCCGCGCCAGGCCGGCATTGACGGCCTCGAGGCTGATCCGACCGCCCAGCAGCGGGACACGCTTGACCTCACGGCGGAGGGCCAGCTCGGCCATATCCGCATATTGCCCGTCGTTGGCCTCGATGGCCACGATGTGTTGGTACCCGTCCGCGACCGCCCGCAGCTCATCGGTGAGCATGGGGTGGATGCGGATGGGGCGGAACAGGGCGTAGTCGGCGGCCAGGGGCGCGGCCACGCGCGACACGATCCCGTAGCAGAGGATCAGGGTCCTGGCGGCCGTGTTCCAGCCGTGCTGGTAGAGGGCGTACCGGTTCGCGACCTCGAGGTGCCGCTGTTTGGCGGCGTAGAACTGGCGCAGGTACTCGTCCGCGTCGGCGGTGGCCGGCTCGCCGGCATTGGGGCCGTGCTCGTACATCAAGACTCCGGCGAAGAAGCGTGGGTCGGCCTCGGCGTTGCGGGCCAGGGGCGCCAGCTCGCGGGGCGCAACCGTGACCTCGGCCTCCAGCTCGTCCAGGTCGACGACCTCGTTCAGGTGGGCCACGAAGGTGTCGGACAGGAGGACCACCGGGGAGCGCGACTCCTCGGCGGCGTTGAACGCCGCCACCGCCAGGTTGAACGCTTCCGTGACCGAATTCGGGTACAGGGCGATGGGGGTGTAATCCCCGCTGCTCCCATACCGAACCTGGAGGATATCGCCCTGGCCGGGCATGGTCGGCATCCCGGTCGCGGGCCCGACCCGCTGGACGTCCACGAACACGCACGGAACGCCAACCTTCTGCGCGTAGCCGATGGCTTCCTGCATCAGGCTGAAGCCCGGGCCGCTGGTGGCGGTGAAGGACTTGGCCCCGGCCAGCGAGGCGCCGATCACCGCGTTGGCACTGGCGATCTCGTCCTCGGCCTGGAGGAAGCCGAACTCGGGGTGCTCGGCCGCCCAGCCCGAGGCCACGTTCAGGATCTCGGTCGAGGGGCTGATGGGGTAGCCGGCGTAGTACGAGGCCCCCGCCGCGATGGCGCCCCGGAAGACCGCCTCATTGCCCTGGACCAGGCGGCGCATCGGTCTAGTCCTCGGTCTCCGCAGAGGGAGCGTCCTGACCGCCCCCCTTCTGGCCCCCCTTCGCCGTGTAGGCCGCCAGGGAGGCCGGGATCATCTCGATCGCCAGGTCAGGACAGTAACGCTCGCACAGGCCGCACAGGATGCAGTTCTCCAGCTCGAGGATGGCGTCGTCGCGCAGCACGAGCGTGCCCTTGGGGCAGATGTCGACACAGATGTCGCAGCGCTTGCAGAAAACCGGGTTCCAGGTGATGTTCTGGTAGTCGATCCAGCGCACACCGTCGTGGTGGTTGGTCGAGGTGCTAGTGCCGAAATCGAGGGCGGTGGCGACCCGTTCGTTGCTCATGGGGGGACCGATGATAGTCGCGCCGCTATTCCGGCGGGCAGAATTGAGCCCCGGCCTGGCGACCGGGGCTCTTCGATTAGGAGGCTGATCGCCTATTGGATCTGGCCGCGGATCTCCCCTCCAGGGAAGTCGCCTGGGCCGGTGTTCACATCCCCAACGCCGTCATTGGTGTGCACGTTGACGTATGCACCTCCGGACTCCAGGGCGTCGATGAGAACCGACAAGGGCTGCCCGGCCAGCGGGCCGGTCAGGTTGGCGGCGGTGGCGGTCCCGGTGGCCAGCACGCCGTCGTGGCGTCCACCGCCCGGTGGGGCGTTGCCAAACAGGAACAAGACCACCGGTCCGTTGACGCCGGCGGCTCCCAAATGAATGTGGGACGCAACCACGTTGTCGATGTTGCTTGCAATCAGGATGAATGACAGCTCGGTCCCGTCGGCGTTGAGCTGGAATGTGGCAAGTCCGCGGGCATTCGTGTCCCGGGCGGGGACCTCTTGGTTGCCGGCGAGGGGCGCCACGAAGTTCTGGGGCGGCCCGACGCTCAGCGTCGTCGAGGCCAGGAGAAGGGTAAGTATCAGGGATAGGGTGGCAGCCACCGAGATCATCTTGGTTGAGCGTCGCATGGGTATCCTCCGAGAATCGGTCGCAGTATGGGTACACCATGGCGGAGTCGCTGTCCAACGCGAGGCATGTCGAGCGGTGCGCAGAAGCACCGCCTGCGTGTCGTACGACAGGCATGGCTCGCGGCGTCCTGGCCGCCTCGCTGCTGCTGCTCGCCGGCTGCTCGGGCCTCTTCCCGAACCCGACCCCCTCCCCGACGCACCGGCCGCCACCCGCCGCCACGCCCACGCCTTCCCCGGTTCCGAGCCCAACCCCGGAGGCGCCGGCGACGTTCCCGCTCCCGGTGGTGACGGGCCAGACCGGCTTCCGGGCTGATATCACCGCCGCCGAGGTCGGCAAGCACCTGGCCAACGGAACGATCCTGGTCCCGTGCGAGGTCACCGTTCGTATCGGCTCGGTGGTCAGCCCCGCGGGAAGCGCCGCGTGCCTCGATGGCCTCCAGATCCCGAGCGCCCTGGTAGAGGACCCGCAAGCGCTGGCGCTGCTGCCACCCGGCCTGGTCGGTCCGGCCACCAAAGTCCTTCGCATCGGCCCGGCTGACCCGTTCGGCGGACCGGGGGCTCGCCGCCACTACTACCCGGTTCGCGGCAGCGCAATCGGCCTGCCCGAATCCTGGACCGACTATGACCGAGACGAGATCCGAAACCTCATGTCGCTCGGTGACTCGTGCCCCGACCGAGGAGTTGCCTACCAGGCCATCACCCTCGGCCGTGGCTGGCCGTGGGTCTTCGACGGTGGCCACGCCATGTACCGACGCATCTATCCGAACCCGGTGGCGCCAGGCAGCATTGGCTACGGATTCAATATCGTGGACGCCGTGCCGGCCGGGGATACCGGCGCTGTCGCCCGCCTGGTGCGGGACGCCGACGTCACGGTCGACGACTTCGAATGCCCCGTCGTCGACAACTGGCAGGTGAATGGCGGCACTGTGTTCTCGATCGATCCGGCGGTCCTGCCCCACCTCCGTGACGACTTCGGCGTCGACGTGACCACCCTGGCCGCGAACCACGTCCTGGACCAGGGCGTGGCGGGGCTCCTGGAGACGATTGCCAAGTTCTATGCGGCTGGCATCCCGATCACCGGCATCGGTGCCGACCTGGAGGCCGCTTTGGAGCCGGCACTGGTTGAAGTCGGGGGAATGACCTTCGCCTTCGTCGGCTTCAACGAGATCCCCGGCGCCAGCCCGGCGGGTGTCGATCAACCGGGCGTGGCCTGGATCAACCAGGCGAATGCGGAAGAGGCCGTTCGGCGGGCGCGCGAGGCCGGAGCAGCGCTCGTGTTCTGCATGCCGCAATGGGGCCTGCCCGAATATCGGTCGGGATGGAGTCCGCTTCAGATCCAGCACAAGGCCATGTTCTATGCGGCCGGGTGCGACCACATCCTGGGCTCTGGCACGCATTGGGCCGGACCGATTGGCTTCAGCCGAACCGATGACGGGGCGCCGCACTACGCGATTGGCAGCCATGGCAACTTCCTGTTCGGCCAGGATTGGAGCCAGGAGACGCAGGAGGGGGTCATCGTGGAGTTCGTGTTCCGGGGAACCGAGGTGGCCCAGGTCCGCCTGTATCCCTACATCATCTTGGACCAGGCCCAGCCGGCTCTGACCGATCCGCTGACCGACGGAGCGCATGTCCTGCGGCGCGTCTACGACACCTCGGGCTGGGCCTACTAGGCGGCCCGGTCCGCCGTCGGCTCCACGGCGGCTTCCGGCTCCGGCACGTCCCGCGGCCGGCCGCTGACCATGGCGACCACGGCGCCGATGATGATCAGGCTCGCCAGCCAGGTTCGTGGCGTCATGGGCTCGCTGAGCACGATGGCGCCGAGCGCCACGGCCACCACCGGGTTCACGTAGGCGTAGGTCGAGACCACGCTGATCGAGGCATGGTGCAGGACCCAGATATAGGCTGTGAAGGCCACGACCGAGCCGAAGACGATGAGGTAGGCGACCGCCAGCAACGAGGCGCTGGAGAACGTGGCGGGATCGACCGCGGACAGCTCGCCGCGCAGGAGGCCGACCCCGAGCATCACGGTCCCACCGGCGACCATCTCGAGCCCGGCACCCTGGAATGGCGAGCGCGGCAACGGAGCGCGGCGCGCGTAGATGGAGCCGAGTGACCAGCAGATGGCCGCCCCCGCCACCAGGCCGATCCCGACCAGGTCGAGGGCCGCGACGCCCGCCAGCGGGACCACCAGGATGCCCACGCCCACCGCGCCCGCCACGAGGCCGGCGAGCGCCAGCCGGCTGGGACGTTGCCCCGCAACCAGGGCCTCGAAGATGGCCATCCAGATCGGCGAGGTGGCCACGATCAGGGCCGCGATCCCCGACGGGATGCGCTGCTCGGCAAGCACCACTCCCCCGTTGCCACCCAGCAAGAGAAGAGTGCCGATGATGAGCGCCGAGCGCCACTGAAGCCGGCTCGGTCGCTCACCGGGCTGGCCGCGCACCCGCCGCCAGATCGCGATCCCGGCCAACAACAGTAGACCTGCTGTGGCATAGCGGACGCCTGCGGCCACCAGCGGCGGCAGGGTCTGGATCATGACCGCGATGGCGAGGTAGGTCGAGCCCCAGACCACGTACACGATCAGCAGGGCGGCCGCGACGGCCCAGGGCGACGTGGGGTGCTGATCGGGCCGGGTCATCGGCGCATTGTGCCGTGACACGGCATGTACGATTTGAGGCCGATGTCCCGGCCCTGGCGACTCCTGACTGCCGCGTTCCTGGTCCTGACGGCCTGCATGCCATCGGCGTCCAGCCCCCTCCCCGGTGCGTCAGGGTCGCCGCCGTCGGCGTCGCTGGCGCCCTCCGGTGAACCATCGGCGTCAGGTTCAGCCGAGCCAACTGATTCCGAGACGCCGGGCGGCGGACTGCCTGCATTCGTCTGCGATCTGCCGATCACCGGGGCGGCCAGCATCGGGCTCGCTCACGTCGCCGACGTGCGGGTGGGCACCCACGCGGGGTATGACCGCATGGTCTTCGAGTTCATCGAGGACGGGACACCGGAGTTCCGGATCGAAACCACTGAGCCGCCGTTCACCCGCGATCCGAGCGATCTGCCGATGGCGGTCAACGGCACGGCGTTCCTGCAGATCATTCTCAACGGCGGCACCAAGGTCGGCGACGATGGGAGCCCCACCTACACCGGTCCCACCCAGTTCGGACCGGGCTTCGACCAGCTGGTGGACCTCATCGAGCGGGGCGACTTCGAGGCGGTCAACACCTGGTACGTCGGGATGGCCGACGAGGCGTGCCTGCGCGCCTTCGTGCTCAGCGACCCAAGCCGCATCGTGATCGACCTTGAGCACTGATTCGCCGGCACCCCCAACCGGCGCCCTCGATAGCTCGAAGGCGTACGCAGCGCGGTTCGTCACCGAGCGGGGCGAGATCGTGTGTGAGCTGTTCGCTGCCGATGCGCCGCTCACGGTGGAGAACTTCGTGAACCTGGCGCGGGCGGGGTTCTATGACGGGACGACCTTCCATCGGGTCATCCGCGGGTTCATGGCCCAGGGTGGGGATCCGACTGGGACCGGGAGCGGTGGCCCGGGCT
>DASWJA010000154.1:0-8931 GCA_036397375.1 Candidatus Limnocylindria bacterium | reverse complement strand
TCGCGGACCTGGGCCGAGCCGGATCACCTGCGACTCAGGTTCCGGCACCTGGGCGGCGCCACCGGAGGGATGGACGTCACCTGGCGCATCGAGCCCGTCGACGGCGGATGCCGGGTAACGATCGAGCACGACTTCAGTCCGAGGCTCCGGCCCTGGGCGGCCATCGTCGATCGCACGTTCGCGAAACCCATCGCCAATCGGACGTTGCGAGGCTTCAAGGCCATCGCCGAAGCGCTGGCGCCGGGGCTCGCGCTCGGTGAGCGGCCGGTGCTCCGGTCGTGAGCGCCGACCGGCGGCGGGTGTGGATCACCGGCCTTGGCGTCGTCACCGCCGCTGGCATCGGACTCGACGCCTTTCGCGCCGGCTTGCGGAAGGCAGCGTCGCCGATTCGGGCGATAGACCGGTTCGACGCTTCCGCCTTCCGCTCACGGGTCGCGGCGCAGGTCGATGCCTTCGACCCGGCCGACCACATGGATGCCCGATCCGTGAGGGCGCTCGACCGTTTCAGCCAGTTCGCCGTCGCCTCGGGCCGGATGGCCATGGACGACGCGCGACTCACGCCGGGCGAGGAGGGCCATCCGGCGCCGGAACGGGTCGGTATCTACCTGGGCAGTGCCCTGGGCGGCGTCGCGTTCGCCGAGGAGCAGCACGAGCGCTACCTCGAGCGGGGCATCCGCTCGGTCGCACCCACCCTGGCGCTGGCCGTCTTCGGAGGCGCCGCGCCTGCGAACCTGGGTATCGCGCTGGGTGTTCGAGGACCGATTCTGTCGACGGCGAACTCATGCGCTTCGGGGTCGGTCGCGCTGGGGGAGGCGTTAGGGGCCATTCGCGCTGGCGAGATCGATGCGGCCGTGGCCGGCGGCGTCGAGTGTCCGCTTTCGCCGCTGTCGTTCGGTGCGTTCGACATCATCCGAGCCCTGGCCAGCGCCCACAACGACCTCCCGGCGGAGGCGTGCCGGCCGTTCGACGTCGCGCGGAGTGGGTTCGTCCTCGGAGAAGGGGCGGCGTTGCTCGTGGTCGAGGAGGCCGAGGCCGCTAGCCGACGGGGTGCCACGCCCTACGCGGAGCTGCGCGGCTACGGCGCGACATCGGATGCGTATCACATGGTCCAGCCACGGCCCGATGGCGCCGAGGCCGCTCGCGCGGTCCGCATCGCCCTGGCGGATGCCGGCGACGATCCCGGAACGATTGACTATGTGAACGCACACGCCAGCTCCACTCCGCTGGGAGACGTTGCCGAGGCGCGAGCCCTCCAGCTGGCGCTCGGCGGCCACGCGGCGGCCGTCCCGATCTCTGGTACCAAGGCGCTGTACGGGCATCCGCTCGGCGCCACGGCGGCGATCGAGGCTGCGGTCGCGGCACTCACCGTCCAGGACGGCTGGGCTCCCGCGTCAGTGAACCTTGCCGAAGCTGATGCCGAGATCGGACCTCGGCTTACCGGACTCATTCGCGATCCCCGTGGGCTGGCAGGGACCTACCGACGAGTCCTGTCAACTTCGTTCGGCTTCGGGGGACTCAATGCCGCGCTGGTCCTCGGCGCGCCGAGCTGAGGCGAAACCCAAGGTAGTTCGAGCGGGACCGTTAGCTCCAGTTTCGCCCGAGCCGCCACCGCCGGGAGCTCCCGGCGGCATCGGTCAGGACTTGGGGATCGCCTTGGTCGGGTCGATGAAGGGCATGGGGACCACGGTCGCGTCCCGCTCGCCATCGGGAGTGGTCACTCTTGCCCGGTTCCCGTTGTCCGCCCGCTCGGTGGGCAGCCAGGCGTACCCGATGTTCCGTTCGAGGCGCGGCGACCACAGCGCGGTCGTCACCTCGCCGACCGGCGCGCCATCGGCATGCATCGGCCATTTCGTGAAGTTCATCTCGAGCCGATCTCCGTCGATCTCGACCCCCACCAGGCGGCGCCGGACCCCGGTCTCGCGCACCTGGCGCAGGGCTGCCTTGCCCATGAACTCGAAGTCGCCGTCGAGGTTGCACAGGCGCTCGAGACCGACCTCGTAGGGGTTGTGCTCGGTGGTCATGTCGGCGCCCCAATTGAGGATCCCTCCCTCCACCCGGCGGATGTCGATCGGTCCGGTGGGTCGGATCTGGAACGGCTTGCCGGCCTCCATGATCCGCTCCCACAGCGCCGTCCCGTACTGGCCGTCGCGGAGGTAGATCTCGTACCCCACCTCGGCCGTCCAGCCCGTGCGGGTCACGACGACCGGGATGCCGTCCAGGCTGAGCTCCCGGAACCAGTAGTACCTCAGCGACAGGATGTCGTCTCCGAACAGGGCGGCGACCACGTCCTTGGAGGCCGGTCCCTGGATCTGGACCGGCGACACGTCGGGCTCGCCGAGCTGGACGTCCCAGCCCAGGTTGGCGGCCAGGCCCATGGCGTACAGCAGCGCGTCGGAGCTGGCGAGCGCGAACCAGAAGTGGTTCTCGCCCAGGCGCAGCATCACCGGGTCGTTGACGATGCCCCCCTCAGGCGTGGTGATGAGGACGTATTTCCCCTGGCCCACCGCGCAGCGCGACAGGTCACGTGGCGTCAGCAGCTGGGCGAAGCGGAAGCCGTCGCGGCCCTGGACCTCGAGATTGCGCTCGACCGCCACGTCCCACAGGGTCACGTGGTTCAGGAGGTGCCAGTACTCGGCCTCGAAGTCGTCGTAGCAGGTCGGAAACAGCATGTGGTTGTAGACCGTGTAGCCCCGCGGCCCGTACTGCTGTTCGGCCTCGTAGAACGGCGACCGCCGGAGCCGCGCACCGCGCTGGACCAGGGACATGTCGAAAGCCATGCGTTCCTCCTCCAGGAGAACGATACCGATGCGCCCTTCTACACGACTCGGCCGGCGCGCCGCATCCCGGATCGGCGCGCCAGACCCTCAGATGCTCGGGCTTGGACCCGGCGTGGGAGTCGGCGTTGGCTCCGGGGAGGTGGGAGTCGGCGTTGGCGATGGTGATTCAGCCAGACTCGGGCTCGGGGTTAGCGAATCAGACGAGGCTGGGGTCGGGGTCGGGCCCGCGGTGGCCGACCCTGGGGTGGGCGGTGGCAGGGTCGGGCCTGGCGCAAATGACCGCAATGGACCCGGCGTCACCCCCGCCACGGGCGTCTCGAATCCAGACGGGGTAGGCGCTTCTGCCGGGTTGGAGTCGTCGGCCGAGGGCTGGTGGCTCTGGTCAACTCCGTTATCCGATGAGCGGGCCAGGCCCGCCAACTCGGTTCCTTCCGGTCCGCCAGCAGGTCCGGCCCCCCGCCCCCCCAACCGAACGAGCTGAGACACTCCGAAAACGACCAGGATGCCTGCCAGCACGGTACCGGCCACTGCGGTCGCCAGACGAGCCCGGGCCATCGCCACCCGAAGCCTGGTCGGGGGGACCAGCGGCGGCGAGATCCCGGCCGCCGCGACATCAATGAGCGCCAATGCGTCGAAAGCCCCCAGCTTGGTCAGGCACAGCTCACAGACGGAGGCGTGGACAGCGATCTCGCGCGGGGGATCGCCCAGCCCTCCATCGACGATCCACGCCTCGAGCTGGGCGTGCAGATCGGTCATCGGCCGGACGCGGACAGCACCGGGGCTGCCGCGGCCTGAACGCGGGCGGTCAGGGCTCCCGCCGCCGGCCTGGTGTTGCGTGTCCGTGAGGCCGCCAGGTACGCGGTCAGGTAGTCCCGCCGGGCGCGCCTGACCCGTTCATCACTGCCCACGACCTCGTACACGTCGGCGGCCGCGAACCCCTCCACGGTGGCCGCCACCACCGCCCGGCTCCGGGCGTCAAGGCTGGCCAGTGCGTCGTAGGTCGCGGGATCGACGCCCAGCTTCAGCAGCGCGTCCCGCCGTTCGGGCTCACCTGGGCGCTGGTGGCCCCACGCCGGCTGGCGGGCCGCACGCGTCAGGGAGGCACGGAGCCATCCCGCGGCACGCTCGGGATGGCGCAGCTGCTCGACCCTCTCAGCACCCCTGGCCAATGCCTCTGCGGTGAGGATCCCGGCCAGGGTCCGGTCACCCAGGGTCACGAGCAGGGCGAATCCGTGCAGTCGCGCGCCATGCAGCTCGACGAACGTGTCGTGCAGGGACGGGTCCTCCATGCGACCGATGGTAGCCGACCGCGGTCACGCCTCCTCTCCAGCCGATTGAGCGGGTGGACTTTCCCGGGTCTTGACAGGGCGCTAAAATAGGGTCTGGACCCTTGACAAAACCCTTGACAAAACCCTTGACAAAACACTTGACACGCGCGCCGAGCGCGTGGGGACTGCTTCGATGAGCTCAGCCGGCACCGTCGCCGATATCAAATCGCGCCTGCCCGTCGCCGAGATCGTGGGTGAAACGGTCACCCTCAAGAAGGCAGGCTCGACCTGGAAGGGCCTGTGCCCGTTCCACACCGAGCGGACCCCATCGTTCACGGTCAGCCCCGAGCGCGAGTCGTGGCACTGCTTCGGCTGCGGCGAGCACGGGGACATCTTCACGTTCGTCATGAAGCGTGACGGGCTCGACTTCCGGGAGGCGCTCAACCGGTTGGCGGAGCGCGCCGGGGTTGAAGTATCGGCCCGGGGCGCGCGCGAAGATCGGCACCGTAAGCGACTTCGAGACGCACTCGAGGCCGCCATCGCGTGGTACCGCGAGGTCCTGCGCCAGGCCCGCCAGGCCGAGCCGGCCCGCCGATATCTGGCCGAACGTGGCTTTTCGGAGGAGACCCTGGATCAATTCGGCATCGGCTTTGCACCCGACAGTTGGGATGCGCTGGTCAAGCGCCTGGCGGCCCGCGGGTTCTCCTCGGAGGACATGATCGCAGCGGGTCTTGCCAGCGCCGGCAGCCGGGGTCGGCCGGTGGACCGATTCCGACACCGGATCATCGTCCCCATCCGGGATGCGGCCGGGAAGGCGGTCGGCCTTGGGGGCCGGATCATGCCCGACGGGGAGGGGCCCAAATACCTGAACTCGCCCGCCACGTCGTTGTTCGACAAGAGCAAGACGCTGTACGGGATCGATCGGGCCCGCACCGCCATTCGCCGCGAGAAGCTGGCGGTCATCGTCGAGGGCTATACGGACGTGATGGCCGCCCACCAGGCCGGGTTCACGAACGTCGTCGCTTCGCTGGGCACCGCCCTGACCCGCGGTCAGGTGGAGCTGGCGACCCGCTACGCGGATTCGATTGCGCTCGCCTATGACGTCGACCTGGCCGGAGAGGCGGCCACCGAGCGCGGCCTGCTGGAAGAGCTGGGACCCAGCCAGAGCGTCACCCGGGTACGGGTGGTGCGGATTCCCGCCGGCAAGGACCCCGACGAGCTGATTCGGGCCGATCCGGATGGCTGGCGCCAGGCCGTAATGGAAGCCAAGCCGGTGGTCGAATACTTCATGGACCGCGTGGCGGCCGATGTCGACATCTCGACCGTCGGCGGCCGGCGCGAGATGGCGAGCCGCGTGCTGGCCATCCTGCAGCGGGTCGGCGACCCGGTGGAGCAGGACCTGTACCTCCAGCAGCTGTCGAGGACCGTCCAGGTGGATGAGCGCGTCCTGCGCGATGCACTCCGCAGGCCGCGGGTCCGACGCCGAACGCCGAGCACGTCCGCTCCGGTGGGCCCTGGCACACCCATCCTGGATGCCCTGGAGACCGAGACCCTGGCCCTCCTAATCCTCCATCCAGGACTGACCGCGGACCTCGCGTCCAATCCGCTCCCGTTCGGGCGACCGGAGGCCACGGCCCTGGCCGAGGCATGGACTGCGTGGGTTGCCGCCGAAACGGGTGGCGGCCCGCGCGACCTGGAAGCGTTCGTCGGTGAACTGGATCCGATCTCCGCAGACCTCGCGCGGGTAGTTATCCACGCTGCCGGTGCTGGGCCGCGCCACGAGCCGGCGGTCGCTGCCGAGGCGCTGCGTGTCTGCCGCCTCCGCCTGCGGCGGGCGCGGATCGAAGAGGCCATCGGAGATGGCCGGCACCTGCTGGAAGACGCGGAGCGCGATGGCGACCGCGAACTCCTGGGACAAATTGAGACTCACATCATCCAGCTCGGCCGCGAGAAGGCCGATGTCACCCGACAGCTAGCGATTCCGGCCGTCCCGGCGCAAGGAGGATCCTGATCGTGGCCCAGGCCAAGACCCCAACCCGCGAAACCACCAAGGCCAGCGCAAAGCCGGCTCCGGCGCCCAAGCCCGCTTCGGCTCCGACAAAGGCCGCTTCGGCTCCCGTCAAGCCCGCGCCGAAGCCGGCCTTGAAGACCGTGATGGCCACCAAGGGCAGCGTTGCCCCGGCCAAGCAACCCGCGCCGAAGCCGGCCTTGAAGCCCGTGATGGCCACCAAGGGCAGTGTTGCCCCGGCCAAGCCGATAGCAGCGAAGGCCAAGGCCAAGCCGATTGCGCCGAAGGCCCCGGCCAAGACCACAGTACCGAAGCCCGTTCCGAAGCTTGTGGCAACCCAGCCGGTGGCCGTGAAAGCGACCGCCGCGAAGGCTACGGGCGGGAAGGCCCCGGCATCGAAACCGGTGGCATCGAGAGCGCCAGCCGCGAAGGCGAAAGGCGCGAAGCCTGCCCGTGCATCGGCCTCAGTCAAGGCCACGCCTGCGGCTGCGAAGGCCGCCTCCGCACCGACCGCAGCCAAGGCGAAGCGGGTGAAGGTCAAGGCCGCCCCGGTCACCACCCCGGAAGGATCCGAGGAGGCCGCCGCCGTCGAGGACCTGCTGTCGCATGGCCGCGAGGACGGATTCATCACCCACGACCAGATCCTGGCCGCCGTTCCCGCGCCCGAAACCAACCTGGAACACATCGAGGAACTGTTCGCGGCCGCCGAGGAGCAGGGGGTCGAGGTCTTCGACGCCGAGAACCAGCCGACCTTCAGCGAGCCGACCGACGAGGTCGCCGTCGCCATCCCTGACGAGGTGGGCGTGGCCGAGGGCAAGGCCGACAAGGAGCCCGAGGAGGACCTGGAGGCCCTGGCCGCCGACCTCATCGGGATCGACGACCCGGTGCGGATGTACCTCAAGGAAATCGGGAAAGTGGCGTTGCTGACCGCCGAGGAGGAGGTCGTCCTGGCCAAGGCGATCGAGCTGGGGGAGCTGGCGATCGAGGACCCGGCGCGTGCGATGGTGAACCTGTACACCTGGGTCACGCTCAGCAGCGAGCCCAAGGCACGGGCCATGGCCGCCATGCGCGCCTTCGACCTGCCCCAGGAGTCGCCCCGCGTCGCCCTGGACGCCATCGACTGGTGGGTCGCCTCGGGCAAGCCCATCGAGCGTCCCTCGATTCGGTTCACCAAGGCCCGCCGCGATCCGGAGCTGGACGATGAAGGTCGGGCGCGGATCCTGCAGGCCGAGTCGCTGCTGAAGTCACTCGCCGCCGACCCGGCCCAGGCGCTGAAAGACGCGGTCCTGTTCGGCCACACCTATCGCTTCCGTCAACTCGAGCACCCCGGCCGCGACGAGCTCTACGCGCTCGAGCGCTGGGCCCGCGAGACGGCGCAGGCCATCGTCCGCGCCTACATCGAGGCCGGGCGCGACAAGGCGTACCTCAAGGAGCTTGGCTACGACCCGGAGGTCCCGCCGGAGATCCCGCTCGAGCGACGCAGCGGCCGATTAGTGGACCAGAGCGTCGACGGTCGTCGGCGCCTGACCGAGGCCAACCTCCGCCTGGTGGTGAGCATCGCCAAGAAGTACATCGGCCGTGGCATGAGCTTCCTGGACCTCATCCAAGAGGGGAACATCGGCCTGATCCGGGCGGTCGAGAAATTCGAATACGAGAAGGGCTTCAAGTTCAGCACCTACGCCACGTGGTGGATCCGGCAGGCCATCACGCGGGCGATTGCCGACCAGGCGCGCACGATCCGGATCCCGGTCCACATGGTGGAGACCATCAATCGCCTGATCCGGGTCAGCCGGACCCTGCTCCAGGAGCTGGGCCGCGAGCCGACGGTGGAGGAGATCGCGCGCCGCATGAGCCGCGACGAGATCGTCCGCGAGCTGCGCGACAAGCTCGAGCGGGAGCCGACCGAGGAGGAGGTCGACCGCCGCGAGGCAGCCGGGCCGCAGACGGTCAGTCCCGAGAAGGTGCGCGAGATCATGAAGGTCAGTCAAGAGCCGGTCAGCCTGGAGACGCCCATCGGCGAGGAGGAGGACAGCCACCTCGGCGACTTCATCCCCGACCTGGCGAGCGTCGCCCCCGCGGACGCGGCCAGCCACCAGCTCCTCAAGGAGCAGGTGGAGGGCGTGCTCGACTCGCTCACCCCGCGTGAGCGCCGGGTGTTGCAGCTCCGATTCGGGCTCGAGGACGGGCGATCACGGACGCTGGAGGAGGTGGGTCGCGACTTCAACGTGACCCGGGAGCGGATTCGGCAGATCGAAGCCAAGGCCCTCCGCAAGCTCCGGCACCCCAGCCGCAGCCGCAAGCTGAAGGACTACCTGGAGTAGACCGATGCCGGGTGTGGCGAGCTGGGAACAGTTCGAGGCGTCCGCTCCTGACCTGGCCGCTTGGGGACGGAGACTCCTGTTCCGCGCCGGCGTGGGCGATGCGCTGTTCACGACGGTCGCCGGGCGGGCACCTCCGCGAACCCACCCCGTGAACATCGGCATCGTGGGCGGGCAGCTCCTGGTCTTCGTGCAGGACCGTTCCGCAAAGGCGCGCGACCTGGCCGCCGACGGGCGCTACGCGCTCCACGCTCACCAGGATCCGGCCATCCCGCACGAATTCCTGCTCCGGGGTCGCACCGTGCCGATCACCGATCCGGCGACGCGGAGTAGGGCCGCCGCGAACTGGCCGTTCACGCCGGGTGACGCATACGGCCTGTTCGAGCTCGGCATCGAGCACGCCCTGTTCGGCGAGCGCGGTGACCCCGACGCCTGGCCGCCGCGGTACACCTCCTGGCGGCCGCCGGCGAGCGCGGGCCTATAATCCGCCGGCGTTCCGGCGTAGCTCAGTGGTAGAGCGGGCGGCTGTGGCGCACGTCTCGTGTCGCCCATGCGCCGTC
>DASWJA010000153.1:0-3231 GCA_036397375.1 Candidatus Limnocylindria bacterium | reverse complement strand
GACGTTGGCCTCATTGGCGGTGGCGCCGGTGAAGTTCCAACCGTCGATCCGCACCGCGGGCACGCGGCTCACGATCCCGGTGTAGTCGGCTCCCACCAGGCGAGATTCGGCCGCGATGGCCGAGATGCGCGAGAAGGCATCCGGGATCGACTGCGTGAACCGCAGGTTCCGTACCGGGCCCGCGACCGCCCCGTTCTCAATCAGAAACGTCCCGTCTCGGGTCATCCCGGTCAGGATCCCCTTCTTGGGATGGACGATGTTCACGTAGTGGAAACGGGTCACGAGCAAGCCCCGTTCGACGCCCTGGGTGAGCGATGAGCGCGGCGTGTCACCAGGGGCCATGAACAGGTTCCAGCACAACGGGCCGAAGGTATTGGGCGCCGGCAGCCCATGTCCGGTGCGCGGGACCCGCGCGCGGTGGGCGGTCGCGCCGTCGTGCGCCGTCTGGCGGGCCACGCCCTGCGAGATGAGATCGACCCGTTGCTTGGTGACGCCTTCGAAGTCGATCGCGGTCGGGACCCCGGCCGGGTCCTGCCCGTCATCCCAGATCGTCACGTTGGAGCCGAAGGCCGGTTGCCCCAGCTCGACGCAGGCGCGACCTTCCTCAATCGCGAGTCCCGAAAACGCCATGAACGCCAGGTATTCCAGGATCTCGGCCACGGCATATTCGCCCAGCACGACCGGGTACTCCCCGGGCGCCAGGTCGGTGGGGTCGGCCGCTCGCGCCGTCCGCTCGGCCGCTTCCTCGCCGATCGCCTCCGCATCGATTTTGGACAGGTCGGTGCTGATGGATTGGGCATAGCCGGTCTCTCCAGCCGGTCCGTGCATGACGGTCACCAGCTTGGCCTGGGTGACCCGATGCGACGCCACCAGCCCGCCGGTGTTGACCACGGTGCGGTGCTGCGCCTCGGTCGAGAACGCGCCGCTGGCGGTCAGCCCGCGGGCGACTCCGGCATCGATCACGGTGCGCGCACCGGCGGCACGGGCCCCGGGGTCGGCGGCCGCGGTGGCACCGATCCAGCCCAGGTCGGAATCGACCGTTTGGCCCGGCGGCTCGGCCAGGGGAGGCGGGTCGGCCTCCGCCGCCGCGTGGGCAGCGATCACGGCGGCCCGAGCCACGACCTCTTTCAGGCCGGCTGGGCTCAGCCGGTTGGTGACCGCCACGCCGGTCCGCCCGTCGTGGCGAATCCGAACTCGGAGCGTCGCGTCTTCCTCGGCCAAATTCTGGTGAATCCGCGACCCCGCGAATCGGGTCAATGCCGCGTGGCGCTGGATGACGGAGACCTCACCCTCATGGCCGGGTTCCAGTCGAGCCAGCGCGGCCGCCGCCACGTCGCGGCCTACCAATGGCCGACCCCGACCTGCACGTTGCGGAAGCGCGCGGGTGCCGCCCCGTGGCCCACGCTGGCAGTCTGCATCGGCTCACCCTTGCCGCAGTACGGCTCGCCCCACTGCGTCCATGCGCCGGGACCGCAGATCGCATCGCACGATCCCCAGAAGCGCGGCGTGATCCCGGTGTAGGTCGGGTTGCGCACCATCCCCGCCAACTTTCCCTTCCGAATGAGCCAACCGACCTGGGTCCCGAACTGGAAGTTCAGCCTCCGCTCGTCGATCGACCACGATCGGTTGGTCCCGAGCAGGATGCCCTCGTCCGTATCGGCGATAAGGTCGTCCAGGCTTCCAGCCTCGCCGGGACGCAGGCTCACGTTCGTCATCCGAATCAACGGCAAATTGCGCCAACTGGCCGCCCGGCTGCTGCCCATTGAGCGCCGGCTGATGACGGGGGCCGTTTCGCGCGAGGTGAGGTAGCCGACGAACTGGCCGCCGCTGACGAGGGGGACGTTTTGGGCCGACACGCCCTCGTCGTCCCAGCCGAACGTCCCGAGCCCGCCGGGTGCGGTGGCATCGGCATCGATGTTCACGATGTCCGAGCCGTACCGAAACCGGTCCATGCGGTCCACGGTCAGGAAGCTGGTGCCGGCGAAGGACGCCTCCATGCCGAGAGCCCGATCCAGCTCGGTGGGGTGACCGCACGACTCGTGGACCTGGATCGCGACCTGGGAGGCTTCGAGGATGACGGTCATCACGCCGGAGGGGCATTGGGGGGCGTCCAGCAGGGCCACCGCTTCCTCCGCGATCCGCTGTCCGTGTCCGGACAGATCCATGTCCCGGATGGCCTCGAATCCGCCGCCCACCACCTGACCGCCGAGCGACTTCGGATAACTGCGCTCCTGAGTCTCCTGATCGTTGACGGCCGTCGCAACGATGCCGGCGCCGCACGACACGAGGTCCTGCTCCAGGCGAGCTCCTTCGCTTGACCCGAACAGCTTCCGGTCGCGGGCGGCCTCCATGGTCGCCTCACGCAGGGTGATCCCGCGGGCCCGGGCCATCGCCGCATCCGCCTCGAACAGGATGCGCAGCTTCTCCTCGAATGACACGGCGAACGGGTCCTCGACGTAGGGCGTGCCCCAGTGGCCGGCCGCGGGCGGCGTGTCGTCGAGCACCACCGCCGGCCCGCCCGCCAGCCGGCTGGCCCGCGCAATGGCCACCGCTTGACGTGCCACGCGCTGGGATGCGTCCCGGTCGAGGTCCTGGCTGGAGGCGAATCCCCACGCACCGTCGACCAGCACGCGAACGGCAAACCCCGCAGACCGTTCGCTGCTGGCGGCCGCCAGCGAGCCGTTCTTGACCGTCAGCGACTCCGCCTGATGCTCGACGATCCGGGCGTCGGCGTATGCGGCTCCCGAGCCGGTGGCCGCGTCAATGGCGTGTTCGATCAGGTCGTTCATCGGTCGGGCGCCTTCATTCGACCGGGACGGCCGCCCGCGGTGCCAGGTCCCGGGCAGTAGCCGGCAGCCGGAGCGCTTCCGATGGGCTGACCGTGATGGTGGCTCTCACGAACTGCTCGAGCTGCGTCACGATGCCCCCCGGCCGTTGGAGGGCTGCCACCAACCCGTCGGCGTCGCCGATGGCGAGCAGCCTGAAGGTCCGACCAATCTGCACATTGTCGATCTCGAGCGTTCGGGCTCCCTGGACCACGACCGAGGAGGCGGTGACTCGAACGTCGTCTAAGCTCAGCGCCTCGGCGCCGGCGTTCCGCAGCTCGTTGAGCAGGTCGTTGACCGCGATCGCATCCAGCGACCCGGTCACCCGCACCAGAATCCCCTGACCCTCGACCGCGGACAGCCCGGCGAAAGCGCGGATCCGACGCACCTCCTCGCGACTCACGTC
>DASWJA010000152.1:0-3513 GCA_036397375.1 Candidatus Limnocylindria bacterium | reverse complement strand
GCGACCCCGCCCGAGCGGTGGAGCGGACCTACCTGGTCCTCACCCTCCTCACCACCCTGGCCTCGTCGTTCATCTGGGGCATCAACACCATCTTCCTGCTCGACGCGGGCCTGAGCAATGCCGAGGCGTTCGCCGCCAACGCCTTCTTCACGGCGGGCATGGTGCTGTTCGAGATCCCCACCGGCGTGGTCGCCGACACCCGCGGCCGCCGCTTCTCGTTCGTCCTGGGCACGGTGACGCTGCTCTTCGCCACGCTGCTCTACCTCGCCATGTGGCAGGTCCACGCGCCGATGTGGGGCTGGGCCATCGCATCGGTCCTGCTGGGGCTGGGTTTCACGTTCTTCTCCGGCGCGACCGAGGCCTGGCTGGTGGATGCCCTGCACGCGACCGGCTTTCAGGGTCACCTGGAGCATGTCTTCGGGCGGGCGCAGACGGTAGGCGGCGCGGCCATGCTGATCGGGACCGTCGCCGGGGGCGTGATCGCCCAGATCACCAACCTGGGCGTGCCGTACCTCGTCCGGGCCGCGATGCTGGGGCTGACCATGGTGGTGGCGCTGCGGTTCATGCACGACATCGGGTTCACCCCGCAGCGCGACGTCAGCGCCGGAAAGGCGGTCCGGACCGTCCTCCGCGGTTCGGTCGACGGTGGCTTCCGGAACCCGCCCGTGCGCTGGCTGATGCTGGCCATTCCGTTCACCGCCGGCACCGGGATCTACGTCTTCTACGCCGCCCAGCCGTATCTGCTGGAGCTATACGGCGATCCGACCGCGTACAGCATCGCGGGCCTGGCGGCCGCGATCTTCGCCGGGGTGCAGATCGCGGCGGGGCTGATGGTCCCGTGGGTCCGGCGCCTCTTCCGTCGGCGGACCGATGCGCTCATCGGCGGCGGCGTGGTGGGCATCGGGATACTGGCCGTCCTGGGCTTGAGCCCGGGATTTGTCATCGCGCTGGTGCTCCTGGCGGTCTGGTCGTTCGTGATTGCCGTCACCCGACCCCTGCGCTCGGCGTTCCTGAACGGGGTCATCCCATCCGAGCAGCGGGCCACCGTTCTCTCGTTCGACTCCCTGATGGGGTCGGCTGGCGGTGTCGTCGCCCAGCCATTCCTCGGTCGCGTTGCCGACGTCAGCGGGTATGCGACGTCCTACCTCGTTTCGGCCGCCGTCCAGGTCCTCGCGCTGCCGTTCGTGCTGCTCGCCCGGCGCGAGCAGGCTGCGTCTGACCCGATGGAGGCCGATGAGGACGGGGGCGACGAGGCCGAAACCGAATGAGCCACCGACCCGTACCTGACTAGCGCCGCCCCTGCAACAGGCGCGCGATCCCCCGCTGGCTGGCCAGGCCGATGAAGCCGCGCAGCAGCTCCGGCCGCATTCCGGCCAGGGTGGCACCCGCCCTGGCGAGCTCCTCATCCGGGACTCGGGCCAGAGCTTCCAGCAGCCGATCGACCGTCGCAGCGTCCATCCGGCCCAGAACCCCGAACAGATGGGCAAGGTTGTCCGGATGGGCGCGCACGATGACGCCGATCCCCCGATCAAACTCGTCCACGAACTTCACCAGCGAATCAAGCCGCTGGCCCAGATCACCCGACTCCACGTCCTTGGCGCGACGCCGGCACTCCTCGAGGAGGGGCATCACCGGATCGGTCTCGCGCTCCTTCCGGACGCCGGCCACGCGCCCGAACCAGCGCCAGTGGTCGCCGACCGGCATCCAGGCGTGGGACGCGGGTCCGCGGCTCCCGGTCCGGATCGGCTCACTGCGCTCGATCAGGCCCCAGCTCTCGCACTGACTCAGCGCCAGCAGGGTTGCTCGGTGCGAAAAGCCGAGCGCCTCGCGCAGCTGAGCCTCGGTCAACGGTCCGCCGTGGAGGAGCATGTAACCCTGGACCGTGGCGGTGGACGGAGCTACCCCCCACGCCATGCCGATCCGACCCCAGGCGGCGGCGAAGTCCCGACGAATCTGCTCGGCGTCTTCCATAACTTGTTCCTTGACAGTATCGAACTAACCGATATACTCGATACATCAGGCTAACACGTAAGTCGTGAGGTATCGAGCAATGTCTGCCACCACCGCCCCGCGGACCAATCGAGCCCGGGCCGCGGCGCTGACCACCAGCATCCTAGCCCTGACCCTGGTCACGGGCGCCATCCACCTGAGCCTCGGTGGACTGCTGTTCACCCTCAATGCGCTGGGCTATTTCGGCCTGGCCGCGGCGTTCGTGGTCGCGGCAGCGATCTCCCATCCCCTGGTCGTTCGCTTCAGCTGGCTGCCGCGTGTTGCCCTCATCGGCTATGCCGCGGCCTCGATCGTGGCCTGGCTCGTCCTGGGCGGGTTCTACTCGCTGGGTTACTTCACCAAGGCCGTCGAGCTGGCGTTGATCGTCCTCGTGATCCTGGACATCTACCGCGTCTACGGTGGCGTGGCCGGCCTGGTCCGACACGCCGTCGCGTCGCTGCGCTGGACGGTGTCCTGGCTCCGCAGCTGAACGCTCAGCCGAGCAGCCGGCGGATCAGCTTGGGGGCCGCACCCCGGCCAGCGTGAGGGCAACCAGTCGGCGGACAGCGGCCCCGGAGGACAGGCTGGCGGCTCCGGTGAGGGCGTGGAGGCAGTAGGTCGCGAGCTCGTCGGGCGCGATGTCGTCCCGGACCTCGCCGGCCGCGGCGGCATCGGCCAGCAAGTCACGGATCATGGCGCGGAGCTGCCGCTGAGCTCGGGCGACCTGCTCGTCTCGATGCAGGAATCCCTCGAGTTCCGCGTCGTGGTGCCCGCGGGACTGGTGGGAGATGAAGGCGTAGGCCTCGAGCACAGCTTGGAGTCGTCCGCGCGCGTCCCCAGGCCGGTCGCGGACTTCGGTGAGCTGCCCGAGGTGGCCGGTGATCTCCCGATCGTGCCAGGCACGCAGGATGGCTTCGACGTCCGCGAAGTACTTGTACAGCGTCGCGCGACCGATGCCGGTCTTCTCGGCGATCTGCGCCATCGTCACTGACCTGAGCCCGTGCTCGGCCACCAGGGCGGCCGTGGTGCCAAGGATCGCGTCGCGCACCGCGTGGCGGTGCGCCTCGATCGTGTCGGTCCACAGCTTTGGCACGCCGCGAGTATACGGACGGTCGTATTCAGACACAGTGAATATCCACATGGACATGTTGTCTCGTACAATGTGCGGTGGTGACCGTCTCGATCGCTGCCCGGCGGAGGATCCGCCCATGACTGACCGGCCTCCCCACCCCGCCCCCCAGGGCGACACGGATGACGACTCGGCAGGCATGCCACGCTGGGTGTACGCGTTCGGGATTCTGATCGCGGTCCTGGTGCTGGGCTTCGCTGCGCTGCACCTACTGGGTGGAGGCTTTCCCGCCCACACGCTGCCGTGAGGACCATGACCCGCGGGGTCCGCCGCTTCGCGCTCACCGCGCATGTCATTGCCTCGGTCGGATGGCTCGGTGCGGTGACGGCCTTCCTGGCTCTCGCCGTCGCCGGTCTGACCAGCCCGGACGCTCAGCTCGTGCGTGCCGCCTACCT
>DASWJA010000151.1:0-8377 GCA_036397375.1 Candidatus Limnocylindria bacterium | reverse complement strand
GAGCGTCCGGGTCGCGGTCGAGGCCGGTGTCGACACGGTGGAACATGGTTTCGAGCTCGACGCCTACACCGCCCGGCGGATGGTCGAGACCGGCACCATCCTGGTGTCCACTCTGACCGTCTTTCGCTCGTGGCTGAGCTTCTCGTCTACCACCACCGTCCCGTTCTTCTCCGCGACCGGCGCCGCGGGCCGGATCGGCGACGAGCTCGAGGCGGCCGAGGCGAGCGTCCGGAACGCGCGCGCGGCCGGGGTGGCCATCGCCGCCGGGTCGGACGCAGGCGGCGGTTCGGCGCGCGCCAACCACATACCTTGGGAGTTTCAGTCGCTCATCGCAGCCGGCCTCGACCCGGTGGAAGCGCTGGCCGCGGTCACCTGGCGCGGCGGCGAGGCGCTGGGGGAGCCGGACGCGGGCGTCATTCGCGAGGGAGGCCCGGCGCACTTCTTCCTGGTCCATGGCGACCCGCTGACCGACAGCGGAGCCATCTGGCGCATCTGGCGCCACGCCTGACCGACCTGAATTACCATCGGCCACCCATGCCCCTCGGCGAACCGATCATCGTCGCCCGCGACCTGCAGAAATCCTATGGCTCGCTGCGCGCCGTCGACGGCGTCAGCTTCGAGGTCGCCGCAGGGGAGGTTTTCGGGATCCTGGGTCCCAACGGGGCGGGCAAGACGACGACCCTGGAGATGATCGAGGGTATGCGGCCCATCGACGGGGGCAGCGCGACCGTTGACGGGCTGGATGTCGCCGCGGATCCGCGGGCCGTCAAGGCCCGCATCGGTATCCAGCTTCAATCGTCCGCCTTCTTCGACGAGCTGAACCTGACCGAGCTGCTGCTCCTCTTCGGCCACCTGTACCACGCCACCGTCGACCCGGCGGCGCTGCTGGCGGATGTCGAGCTGTCCGAGAAGGCGCGCAGCCAGGTCCGGACGCTGTCGGGCGGACAGAAGCAGCGCTTCAGCATCGCCGCGGCGCTCGTGAACGACCCGCCGGTCCTGTTCCTGGACGAGCCGACGACCGGCCTCGATCCCCAGGCCAGGCGCCACCTGTGGGGGGTCATCAAGGGGCTGCGCGAGCGCGGCCATACGGTGGTCCTCACCAGCCATTACATGGAGGAGGCCGAATACCTGTGCGACCGGGTCGCCATCATGGACGGCGGGAGGATCGTGGCCCTCGATTCGCCGGATGCGCTCATCGGTTCACTACTGGGACGCGGGTTCACCAAGGAAACGGTCGAGCGGCTGGCGAACCTGGAGGACGTGTTCATCGACCTCACCGGGCACGAGCTGCGCGAGGACTGAAGATGACCCGACGGTTCGAGGTCTTCTGGCACCTGTTCGTGGCCTCGGGGAAGATGTTCATCCGCGACCGGACGGCGGTCTTCTTCAGCTTCTTCCTGCCCCTGGTGATCATGCTCATCTTCGGGGTGCTGAACTTCGGTGAGGCGGCCGAGCTGGATGTGAGCGTCGCGGATGAAGCCCAGAACTCGTCCAGCCAGGCGCTGCTGGTCGCCCTTGGGCAGACCTCCGGGCTGGTGATCCACACCGGTAGCCTGGCCGATGAGCTGGCCGCATTGGCGGAGGGTGACCGGGCGGCGGTCGTGCAGATCCCGGCCCGGTGGGAGCTGGTGCCGCCCGGGTCGGCGGGCTATCAACCGCTGTCTGCCTACACCAGCCAGGCGCAGGCCGGCGAGGGGCAGACGGCCGTGCTTCTCGTGAACGCGGTGGTGGCCCAGGCCCTGGTGTCCGTCGACGGCGGTTCGCCCGAGCCCCTGGTCGCGGTCGAGGAGGTTGCCGGGCGCAACCTGGGCTACATCGATTTCCTGGTGCCCGGCATTCTGGGCTTGACCGTCATGCAGTTGGGCGTGTTCAGCGTGGCGTTCGGATTTGTCCAGCTCAAGCAGACCGGGACGCTTCGGAGGCTGTTCGCGACCCCGACCTCCCCGAGCTATTTCCTGGCTGCCCAGGTCAGCTCACGCTTGGTCATCGCCCTGATCCAGGTTCTCATCCTCCTCGGGGTGGGGCTGTGGTTCGGGGTTCAGCTGGTCGGCAGCGTGGCCGTCGTGTTGGCCCTCGCGGTGCTCGGCTCGGTCGTGTTCCTGGGGATGGGTTTCGGGGTGGCCGGCTGGGCGAAGAACGAGAACCAGGCGGCACCCGTGGCGAACCTGATCAGCCTGCCCATGATGTTCCTGTCGGGCTCGTTCTTCCCGCGGGAAGCGATGCCCGAATTCCTGCAGGAGGTGACCCGGTTCCTGCCGCTGACCTACCTGAACAATGCGCTGCGGGCGGTCATCAACGACGGAGCGGGGTTGGATGTCATGGGGACCGATGTCATCGGCCTGGCCATCTGGGCGGTCATCACCTTCGTGATCGCCACCCGCCTGTTCCGCTGGGAGTGAGGGAGCGACGCCAGACATGAACGTGCCGTGGATCCTGCGGATCGAATCGGCCGCGGTTGGGGTGCTGGGGATCGTCGCCTTCCTGTCGCTCGGAGGGTCGCCGCTGGTGCTCATCCCGGCCCTCCTGGCGCCGGACCTGTCCATCGTCGGCTATGCGGCTGGCCCCCGGATCGGGGCAGTCACGTACAACCTGATCCACAACTGGGCGCTGCCCGTCGGCCTTGCCCTGGTGGCGATCGCCATCCATGACCAGTGGCCCCTGCTCGCGGCCACTGCCGTCGCCGCGCACGTCGGCTGGGACCGGGCGCTCGGCTACGGCCTCAAGCTGCCCACCGGCTTCAAGGACACGCATTTGGGTCGGATCGGCCGGGGCTAGCGCCGCCCAGGACAGACCGATGGCGCCCGTCGCCGGGCGCCATCTCCCCCCGGTGTTCTCTCGTCAGGCCATGGCTGGGGCGGGTGTCTGTCCCTGACCTTCGGCCGCTCGGTACGTATCGCCGGAGAAGAACCAGCGGCGCAGTCCGGGTCCGACCATCTGGCCGACGCTCCGGTCCAGGCCGAAGAAGTTGCCGGATCCGATGTAGCCCAGGAAGAAGGTGACCAGGGCATAGGTCAGATGCTGGTTCACGATCCCGAACTCGAAGTCCCAGGCCGCCACGAAGAAGAACAGCATCATCAACGTGCCCATGGCCGCCCCGAACCGGGTCAGCAAGCCCAGGATCAGGCTCACGCCGATCGCGATCTGGCCCCACGGCACCAGGAGGTTGATGACAATCATCGCCGTCTCGTTGTCGGCCATACCGGCCCACAACGATTGGGTCGGATTGAATATCGTGCCCTCGGCAATCTCGCCGGTCACGAATGGCCACCCCAGGCTGCCACCGGTGCCGAAGCCCAGGAAGCCGGCCGCGGACCATTCCCCTCCTCCGCCGATGACCTTCTCGAGCCCGGCCCACAGGAAGATGATCCCGACGCCGACGCGGAGCACCGCCACCCCGAGCTGATGCTTGCGATCTACGACTTGCATGCCTCTGTGCCTCCTTCCGCTGCGGCGCATCTACGCCCCAGGAATCTTCGGGTTCAGCCTATATCAGTCCCAATCACCCCCGAGGGCCGAAAGTCACCAATCCCGGGTCCTAAGCCATACCGAAAACGGTCCGAGGTCATCGATGGTCGGGGTTCAGTCGGCGCCGAGCCGATGCTTGGCGACGAACGCGGCGGCCTGCGCCCGGCGCTGGAGATTGAGCTTGGACAGGATTGAGGACACGTAATTCTTGACCGTCTTGTCGGACAGAAAGACCTCGGCCGCGATCTCGCGGTTCGTCTTTCCCTCGGCCACAAGCATCAGGATCTTGCGCTCCTGCGAAGTCAGCTCGGCGAGCTCATCGCGGCCCTCACCGGATGCGATGCGACGGACTCGCTCGAGGACCCGCTCGGTGACCGCCGGGTCGAGCAGCGAAGCGCCTCTCCCGATCGACTCGAGAGCCTCCACCAGGTCGCGACCCCGAATCTGCTTGAGCAGGTAGCCGCTGGCGCCGGCCATGATCGCGGCCAGGACCGCCTCCTCGTCCGGGTAGCTGGTCAGCATGACCACCCGCGTCTCGGGCATCTCCGCTCGGATGTCGCGGCAGGCCTCGATGCCCGTCCCATCCGGAAGTCGGACATCCATGACCACGATGTCAGGCCGGAAGCGCCGCGCGGCGGCCACCGCCTCGGCCACGGTCCCGGCTTCTGCCACCACCTGGAAGGCGGGGCGGCGGGCAAGGAGCGCAGCCAGCCCCTGGCGCACGACCTCGTGATCGTCGACCAGCAGCAGCCTGAGTGGCCGCGCGGGGCCGGTCATGGGGTTTCTCTATCGTCAGGGCTCGGGAGCTCCACGACGACGCGGGTGCCGTTCGCCGGGCTGGACTCAAGCCGGAAGCGGCCGCCCAGCGCCGCTGCCCGACCTCGCATGTTGTTCAATCCGTGATGGTCTCCGCTCTGGCTGGCCGCCGGGTCGAACCCGCGTCCATCATCGCTCACCGACAAGCGCGCCCCCGTCTCGCTGCCGGTGAGCTCGACCTGGGCATGCGCGGCCCCGGCGTGGCGCCCGACGTTGCTGAGGGCCTCCCGCACGATCGTGACCAGTTCCGCGGCTGCCCCCGATGGAAGCATCACGCCATTGGCAACCCGTACCTCTACCTTGAGTGACCCGGTCCGTCCGATCTCATCGGCAACCTCCTCCAGGGCGCGCCGCAGGTCCTCGGGCGCCTGCAGGATCGGCCGCGTGTCGTAGACGAACTCCCGAATGTCCCCGATCGCCGACTGGAGGCTCCCGATCGCGCGCTCGATCCGGGCCCGGGCTTCCTCGGGTGCCTCGTTCATCAGCTCGGGGACGTCATCGAGGGAGATGGTGACGGCGTACAGGCGCTGCATGACCCCGTCGTGGAGGTCCCGACCGATGCGGTCTCGCTCGGCGACCACCGCCAGCCGCCTCACCTGCTCGTGGAGCCGGGCGTTGTCGATGGCGATCGCGGCATGCAACGTGAAGCGCTCGACCAGGGCTTGGTCCTCGCCGCTGAACTCGTCCGCGCCGCGCTTGTTCGTGAGGTAGAAGTTCCCGATGGCCTCGCCTCGAACACGAATCGGGACGCCCAGGAAACTGCGCATCGGGGGGTGGTTCGGGGGGAAGCCGTGACGCCGCGAATCGGCGGCGATGTCCGGGATGCGCAGGGACTGACTCTCCCGAACGATCAGCCCGAGGAGGCCGCGGCCGTGGGGCAGCTGACCGATCTCACGCCGACGAGCCTCACTGATGCCACTGGTCACAAAGCGCTCGAGCCGCCCGTCCCAACCGATGATGCCCAGGGCGGCGTACTCGGCATCGGCCAAGTCGCGTACCCGATCGACAATGAGCTGGAGGACGGCTTCCAGGTCCAGGACGCCGGCGATGCTCCGCACCGCGGCGTCAAGGGCGTCCAGCTCCTGTCTGGCCTGGTCGGAGGCGGGTCCGGCTCGTGACACTCCCAGAAGGTAGCAGTCCGGCCTACTGGGCGATCACACGTACTGGGCGATCACACCTACTGGGCGGTCCATCCGCCGTCGGCGTAGACCTCGGAGCCGGTCATGAAACTTGCCCCGTCGCCGGCCAGGAATGCGATGACGGTTGCGATTTCTTCGGCGCTGCCCCATCGCCCCATCGGGGTATTGGCGAGAATCGCCGTTTCCATGTCCGTGCCCTTGGCGACCTCGACCATGGGCGTATCGATGAAGCCCGGGTGGACCGAGTTCACGCGGATGCCTTCCTTCGCATACCGAATGGCGGCGTTCTTGGTCATCAGCCGCACCGCGCCTTTGCTGGCGTGGTACGCAATCGACCCGCCGAACCCGCCCACGGCGCCGAAGATCGACGACACGTTGATGATCGAGCCGCTGCCCTGCGCGCGCATCTGAGGGATGACCGCCCGCATCCCAAGCCAGACTCCGACCTGGTTGATGCCGATCACCTTCTGGTACCCCGCGACCGTTTCGGCCTCGACATCCTCGAAGGTGCCGATCCCGGCGTTGTTCACGAGGATGTCCATTCGTCCGCTGCGGGCGATCACCTCGGCTACGGTTTCACTCCACGCATCTTCGTCCGCCACGTCGAGATGCCGGTAGAAGGCCGTGTGTCCGGATTGGCGGAGCTCATCTGCCAGCGCGGTTCCTTCGTCGTCGAGGACGTCGGTGACAACCACTTCAGCACCCAGCGCGGCCAGCTCGCGGCAGGTTGCGGCCCCAATCCCGCGGGCCCCGCCAGTGACCAGCGCGACCTTGCCATCGAGCGTCGAATTCATGGCGTCGGCTCCTGCGCCGCCTCGCCACGCTCAGCCGCGTCGGCATCCTCCTTGGTCTGGTGCAGCGTCCCCGGCGGATGGTGGGGCGGCGCGTACATCGTGATCAGCCGGAGCGGCTGCGGCCCGACATTGACGAAGTTATGGCGGGTTCCCGCGCGGACAAACACCAGATCGTTTGCGCGCACCGGGCTCGTCTCGCTTTCAATCCGGGCCTCACCCTCGCCGTCGACGAAGAGGAGCACCTGATCGGTGTCAGGATGGACTTCCTCGCCGATCTCCCCGCCCGGCGGGATGGTCATGACCACCACCTGCTCGTGCTCGCCGGTAATGACCTCCCGACGGAAGGCATCATTCGCTCGGGCCGCCTGGGTGATGTCCACGCGAGTGCCTTGCTGAGTCTGCATCGGTATCTCCCTAATCCGCCCGAGGTCCGCGCGGCGCGGCGATCATCCCGCCGTCGAGCATGCTAGCCGCAGATCTCGCTCGTGCGCGATGGTCACGAGTAGATGGCACCCCAAGCATTCCTTCGCGTTGACGATGCCCCGCTGGGGGCATTTCACATGGCCACGGCTGACATCGCGGGTCGCCCCGGCGCACACAATCCAACGTAAGCCGCTGCGACTCGGGAAGCCGCTGCCGCTGGCGTCAGTTGGGCCGGGCGGTTGGCTGACCGAGAGGACGCTCATCGCAGTACCTCTGTCACCCGTCACTCGGCGGCGAAGAGTTCGAAGATCGGCGGAAACGTCAGGGCAAAGCCCAGAGCCAGCAGCACGCCGCTCGCGATCAGGACCCGGCGCAGCTTGACCTCGCGGCCGCGCCAGGCAAGGCCGAGGCCCACGAAGCTGATGATGTAGGCGAGGGATCCAGTTATCACCTTCCCCGACAGGGGCCCGACGCCGCTGCCCAGGCCGAAGTTCCTGGCGAAGTCCCAGAACGCCGTCTGCCCTTCAGCCGGTGGAAAGGCTTCGTGGAGGGTCACGGTTAGCCCCAGCACGAAGGCGCCGATGCCGGCTGCTAGAAACGCGGCCGCGGCCGGGCCATTGGGTTTGGCCTCCAGGTCTCGGGTCGTCATGGCGAATTCCTCTCAGTAGATCGGTGCAGCTTTGGTGATAAATGCGCCGAACGCGCCCGCCACGCCGGCGGCGAGAAAGGCCAACGTGAAGTAGGCGAGCAGCGGCCATCGCATCTCATGGCGCCGCGCGAGCTGCACGCCGTAGTACAGGATCACGAAGGCGACCGAGGTCGCCAGCATCGGCGCGATCCAAGCGATGTGCTCCTTCCACTCCATGGCAAACGTGTGCCAAGCCGCAGTTGCCGGATCCGAGAGCAGGAGCGAGCGGGGGAAAGCCGCCAGATCGGTCGTGCCCTCAGGCGGCATCGCCCGATACCAGGGGTAGACGATCCACGTCCCTGTGATGACGGTCAGCCAGGCCACAATGGCCATCGCCCATCCCCCGATCAGCATCCGCGGCAGGCGCTCTGCGACTCCCTCGCTGGTAAGCAAGCGCTCGCGGAGGCTGTAGATCCCCACGAACCCGCCGCTGAAAGCGAGCAGGAAGAGCGTACCCAGGATCAGACCGTGGATGACCGCCCAGAACTCTCGGTCGGTGAGTGACATCGGAACCCTCAGCGAGCACGTATTTCCAGCACACCGTATCGACTGTCGCGCCGGCGCGGGTGAGCCAACCGGCCCTCCATGACGTGCCATTCGTCCGGTATTGCCTGTGGCTCGGGACCGCTTCGTAGGGGACGGCCCAGCCGGGAACCGGCCACCTGCCATTAGGGCCGCTGGTTGCGGGCCATACGGCCCTCGTTCCCACGACCGTGATCGGCGTCAATGTCCGGGTTGTGACAGCCAAGCCATCGACGGGGACGAGCCGGTTGCACGCCATCGAGCGGGTCCACCTCTCGGTTGCTGATGCGGCTCGGCTGTGCGGCCCACAGGCGGCGGCCTGGCTGGGCCCTGAAGCGGACGAGTCGCCTGCGGGGATGCGCCGCTTCGCCACCGACCTACGCCTCGGCCCGGACGATCACGGCCTGTTGGCGCCCCTCCGCAAGGCCGCCTATGTCGACCTCGGCACTCCCCAGCGGGTTGGTGACGGCCTCCGTATCGAGATCAGTTGGCGCTCTGCATCGCTCGCCCCGCTGTTCCCCGTCTTCTCC
>DASWJA010000150.1:0-5387 GCA_036397375.1 Candidatus Limnocylindria bacterium | reverse complement strand
GGCAGATGTATCCGGGGCCAGGATCTCGCACCGAACGCGGGCCAACGGCTCGATGTAGCGGCGGACGGCCTCGGCGGCCTCGGCGGCGGCCGCGTCAGTGGGCACGAGGCGCAGCGGAACGACGGCGCCGGCGGGGATGCCCGCTTCGGTCCGCAGGTTGCGTGCTGCCCGGACCACTTCCGCCATCGAGGTGAAGGCCGCCTCGGCGCCGCGGTCCCGACGCGCGGCGGCCGGCCAGCTGGCGGTGAGCAGCAGCGGACTCGCGGTCGCCGCCGGATGCGCGGCTCCCAGCGCAGCCCAGACCTCCTCGGTGACGAACGGGATGACGGGATGCAGCAGCCGCAGGATGTCGGCCAGGACCTCGGCGCCGGTGGTCCAGACCCGGACCGTGGTCGACGCCGAGGCGTCCGGATCGCGGAGCTCGATCTTAGCCATCTCGAGGTACCAGTCGCAGTAATCGCTCCACGCGAAGCCGGTCACCGCCGTTGCGTAGCCGCCCAGGTCGTATCGGTCCATGCGCCGAGTGGCGTCAGCCGTGGTCGCCGCCAGGCGTGAGCGGATCCACCGCTCGGCCAGCGACCCGCGCTCCGTTGACTGGCCCGCTAGGTGAGCATCCGGCGGCTGGCTGCCAAGGACGTAGCGGGCGGCGTTCCACAGCTTGTTCGCGAAGTTCCGCGACCGCTCCAGCTTGGCCATCGTCACCCGCTGGTCGTTACCCGGGGAGGTGCCCACCGTCAGCGCCAGGCGGACGGCATCGGCTCCCATCTCGTCGATGAGCTCGACCGGATCGGTCACGTTGCCCTTGGTCTTGCTCATCTTCACACCGCCCTGGGCTCGGACCAGGCCGTGGAGATAGACGGTCTGGAACGGCTCGACATCGGTCAGGAACAGCCCGAGCATCATCATCCGGGCCACCCAGAAGAAGATGATGTCGTAGCCGGTCTCCATGACCGAGTTTGGGTAGAAGCGGCGCATGTCGGGCGTGTCGTCCGGCCAGCCCAGGGTCGAGAACGGCCACAGCCCGGCGCTGAACCAGGTGTCGAAGATGTCCGTCTCCTGGGTCAGCTCACCGGCGGGACGGTGGCAGACGTCACAGGCCGACGGGCCCTCGGGCGCGTCGCTGACCGTGATGTGGCCGTCGGGACAGAACCACGCCGGGATGCGATGGCCCCACCACAGCTGGCGGCCGACGGCCCAGTCACGGATGTTCTCCAGCCAGTGGGCGTACTCCTTCTCGAAGCGGGCCGGGATGATTCGGGTCCGCCCCTCCCGGACCGATGCCAGGGCGCGGGCGGCAAGTGACTCGGTCCGGATGAACCACTGGACCGACAGCCGCGGCTCGACCACCGTCCCGCAGCGCTGGCAGTGGCCCACCACCATGGCATGCGGCTGCTCGTCCTCCAGGTCGCCCATGTCGGCCAGGCGGGCCACGATCTGGCGCCGCGCCTCGAAACGATCCAGTCCGGCGAACTCGCCACCGGCCTCGTTGACCCGAGCCTCTTCGTCGAAGATCGAGATCGGAGTTAGCCCGTGGCGCTTCCCGGTCGCGTAGTCGTCCGGGTCGTGGGCGGGGGTGATCTTCACGGCTCCCGTTCCGAACGCGGGGTCCACCGCTGGGTCGGCGATGATCGGCAGCCGGCGGCTCAGGAACGGCAGGATCGCCTCGCGGCCCACCAGCGAACGGTGCCGCTCGTCGTCGGGATGGACCGCGAGCGCCACGTCGCCGAGCAGGGTCTCGGGGCGGGTGGTGGCCACCGCCACCCAGTGGTCCGGGTCGGGGGCGCCGTCGGGACCGGCGAGGTGGTAGCGGATGGTCCACAACGTCCCCATCTCGTCGCGATGCACGTTCTCGAGGTCGCTGATCGTGGTCCGGCAGCGTGGACACCAGTTGACGAGCGCCTCGCCCCGGTACACCAGACCCGCGTCCCACAGCCGCTTGAACGCGACGCGCACCGCTCGGGCGCTGCCTTCGTCCATCGTGAAACGGTTGCGGGTCCAGTCCGCACTGGCTCCGAGCCGACGGAGCTGGAGGGAAATCACGTCGCGGGTCTCGTCGATGAAGCGCCACATGCGCTCGAGGTAGCGGTCACGGCCGAGCGACGCGCGGCTCTCCCCTTCCGCGTCCAGGATCTTGTCGAGCACGAATTGAGCGGCGATCCCCGCGTGGTCGACGCCGGGCACCCACAGCGTGTCCTCACCCAGCATGCGGTGGTAACGCATCATCAGGTCCTCGGCGGTGACGAACAGCGCGTGTCCGGTGTGGAGCGAGCCGGTCACGTTGGGCGGGGGCATGGTGATGACGAAGCGCGCCGCTCTCTCGGGAGGGTCGAGCGCCGGCGTGAAGGCGCCGCTCTCCAGCCAGCGCTGGTAGACGCGCGGCTCGACCTCGCCCGGCACATAACGCGGCGGAAGCTCAGCCCGTCCGCTCGTCATCGCGCCCTCCATCCAAACAAACAACCCGCTCGTCGAAGGACGAGCGGGCCCGTGGTACCACCTTCGTGCGGCGACATCGGCTCACGGAGCCGGTGCCACCCTCATGTCCGCGCTATCGGGCGGAACCCGATCGGCTCTCGTGCGACCTTCGCCCGCTCGTGCCGCGACGGGCTCTCAGCCGGGACCCGCCGTCTCTGTCGGCCGCTGGAGGGCTACTCCTCACGATCGGCGCCGAGAGCCGAGTCTACCACCCGGCCAGGCGTTGGCCGGGAGGGCTAGCGGCGCTTGCCGGCGCTCAGGTGCAGAACGCCGTCGTCGCCCCGCTGGACCGATGCCCCCGGATGGGCGGCGGTGATGAGCGCGGTGAGGTCGACGTCGGCGCGGTGGGTCACGTTGTACATGAACTCGCCGCCCGAGCCCAGGCTGAGGCGGACGTTGGTCACGCCCTCCGCCTTCTCGAGGGCGGTCTTGAACGAGGTCACGGCACCGAAGCTGCCGAGCCCGACCGCGGCCACCAGGGTGCTGGCATCTGTCGTCACAGCTTCAGGTGGGGCAGCGGAAGGAGCATTGACAGGCTCGTCGGCGGCCGAAGGCTCGACGGCGGCCGAAGGCTTGTCGGGGGCCGGGGCCACCTGAGCCACCGCCGCCGGACCGTCTGAAGCTACCGCCTCCGATTCAGGCTCGACGCCGTTGGTCGGCGCGCCGTCGCCTTCGGCCAGATCGGGTTCGCGGTCGCGATCGATGCCCAGGCTCCGCAGCCGCTCCTCATGTCCAGCCGTCGCCTCGTCAGCCACTGCGGTTCCACCGTCGGTTGCGGTTCCCGCGTCGGTTGCCGCTTCGCCGTCTGGCGCGGCCTCGCCATTGCTCTGCGGCAGGCGGGGCATGCGGCGCGCGGCCGCGATGAAGGTGTCAGGATCCCTGATCTCGCCCAGCTGGGCGAAGAACAGGGCCAGCTCGCCCTCGTACTGCTCGACCTGGGCCTCCAGAACGGCGATGTCGGAAGCAGCCTTTCGGTCATGCTCATCCAGCTGCTCGGCCAGTTGCGCGCGCCGCTGCTCGATCTTGCGCTGCGTCTCGGCCTCGATCCGCACGATCTCGGCCCGCGACCAGTCGCCGATGCCGGTGGTGTCCTGCTCGGCGCGGGTCCGCAGCTCCTCCGCCCGGGATCCGGCCGCGACGCGCATGGCGGCGATCTTGGCCGCCACCGCGGCCCGCGCGTCGGCGAGGCTCGTCTCGCGGGCATCGTCGGCCACCCGCCGCATGGCGGCAGTCAGGGAATCGAGGAACTGATCAGAGGGTTCGACCGGACGCGCCGGCTCCCAGCCGCCAGCCGTACTGGAAAGACTCGATTCGGCGCGTTCCGTCATGTCTGTTTCAGCTCGCTGCTCTTCCTCCACCGGGTCGCCTTCGGGGCTCCACTTCAAGCGAAATCCGAGGCGGCGTTGGGTGGCCGTCATGAAGCGTCTCCATCTGGCGCCCTCAGCCATCCAGCAGGAGCCAGCTGATCAACGCCTGGGAGCATCCTAGTCCCCCACCCCGGCCAAACCGGCCCGCCCGGTCGTACCGCCCCAGCCGAACGGTGGTACCACCGCAGGGGTAAGGGTCAGGCGGACTCCTCGTGGGCGGCGTCCTCGCGCGCGGCGTCATCACGGACGCGACTCCCGCGCCGGCGTGGAGCGGACTCATCGGTCTCGGTGACGAGCATCGGCGGTCGGCCGCGCTCGATCGTATCGGCGGTAATCACGACCTTGGTCACATCGGTCCGCTCGGGGATGTCGTACATGACCTCGAGCAGCGCCTCCTCGACGATGGTGCGGAGGGCGCGGGCACCAGTCTTGCGCTCCGTCGCCAAACGGGCGGTGGCCTCCAGCGCGTCATCGGTGAAGACGAGCTCAACCCGGTCCAGGGACAGGAACTTCGCGAACTGGCGCACCACCGCGTTCTTGGGCTCGGTCAGGACCTTGACCAGGTCGTCACGCGACAGGGCAGCCAGGCTGACGACGACCGGCATGCGGCCGACGAATTCGGGGATCAGCCCGTATCGCAGCAGGTCGTCCGGCATGAGCTGCTCGAGCAGCAGGCGTCGCTGCTCCGGGTCGCGCTGCGCCTCGGAGCCGAAACCGATGCCGCGCCGCCCGACCCGCTCTTCGACGATCCGCTCCAGGCCCTCGAACGCGCCGCCACAGATGAACAGGATGTTGGTGGTGTCGATCTGGATGAAGTCCTGGTGTGGGTGCTTGCGACCGCCCTGTGGCGGCACGTTGGCCACGGTGCCTTCCAGGATCTTCAGCAGGGCCTGCTGAACGCCCTCGCCGGACACGTCGCGGGTGATCGAGGGGTTGTCGGTCTTGCGCGCGATCTTGTCGATCTCGTCGACGTACACGATGCCGCGCTGGGCACGCTGGACGTCAAAGTCCGCGGCCTGGATGAGCCGAAGCAGGATGTTCTCGACGTCCTCGCCGACGTAGCCGGCCTCGGTCAGACTGGTGGCGTCCGCGATGCAGAACGGGACGTCCAGGACGCGGGCCAGGGTCTGGGCCAGGAGGGTCTTGCCCGACCCGGTCGGGCCGACCAGCAGCACGTTGCTCTTCCCGAGCTCCACGTCGTCCACCGCCGAGCCGGCATTGACGCGCTTGTAGTGGTTGTAGACCGCGACCGAGAGGACCTTCTTGGCAGCGTCCTGGCTGATGACGTACTGGTCCAGGGCTTCCTTGATCTTGCGCGGGCTGGGCAGTGGAGGCGGCGGGGTGCGGCTGGCGCGTGGCGCCTCGGCCATCTCTTCGTCGATGATCTCCTGGCACAGGTTGATGCACTCATCGCAGATGTAGACGCCCTGCCCCGCAATGAGCTTGCGGACCTGTTCCTGGCTCTTCCCGCAGAACGAGCAGCGGTAGGGAGCCTTGGTCTTGGTGGTCATCGCCGGGCGAGGATAGCACGGCCTCATCCACGCTCCG
>DASWJA010000149.1:0-4598 GCA_036397375.1 Candidatus Limnocylindria bacterium | reverse complement strand
TACCCACACGACCGCGGCCAGAACTACTCGATCGAGCTCGCGGAGCGTGTCGTTGAGCGGATGGCCTGACGTGGTCAAGTCTCGCCAGGGAAGTACGTCTCCATGAGGAGACGCATGATCACATCCGGGCGTGGTTCCGCCGAAAGCAACCCCGGATGGCCGGGTGTCCGCGCGGAGAGGAAGGATCGATGCCACTCCTCGGGCTCTTCGAACGTATAGCGGCCTCCGTGGTCACTGAAGAGGACGATTACCGCATCCGGGTGCGCTGATAGCAGCCGGCCGATCGTTTCCAGCAGGCGAGCATTCAGTCCATCGAGCTGGCCTTCCATCCGGCGCGCCCATTCGTCGGCCGAGATGTCAAGATTTTCGATGGTGCTGTCGAATAGGAGGCAGTCCGGCCAACATCCTCTCTTGGCCGCACTCGTGCCCCCTCGGGCGAAGAGAAACGGCGGGTGTGGAGACATGAGATGGACGATCACTTGTTGGGAATCGCTCGTTTCGATCAAATCGAGCTCGTCGTCCAATTGAATGCGGAGGTTGCTGACGAGGAAGGCCCAAGTCCAGTCCGGCAGCACCGTGCCTGCGGCCGATTGCGCCAGCAGGTGTGCCTCGAAATCAGTGATCCCCCCGGCATCCACGTGTACGCCGTCGGAAAGAGTGACGTGCCCGACCGGCGGGTCAATCGCAGTAAAACCCGGGGGCACGAGGAGCCGCGCCCGAATCGCCCGTTTCTCTGCCGCGTCACTCGGGCCATCCTGCACGACCTCGCCGGTCAGCATGGCGAGCAGGGTCTTGTGGGTATAGCCATGGACCGAGTGAGCGTTAGGGTAGTGATCGAACCCCTGCTCCTCTAATGCCGCGACGAAGGGCCCGTTGTCGATCCCCAGGGCTGCCAGAGTATCCATCCGCGGATAGCCGTCCACGAGGATCAGGTACGCGGGTGGACCGTCGAGCACCACCTGCTCGCCCGCAGTTGGAAGGTCGATCAGCGGGGCCGCCCTGAGGAACCCAACTCCGAAAAAGACCGCAGCGAGGACCAAGACTGGACGACGGGAATCCACCGGGAGACCGCGCCGCCTCCGCAGGAGTTCCAGAGCGATGATCACTCCGATGAGAACCAAGGCAGTCGCGGGCTTCGCGAGGGAAAGGAGAAGCGCGGCGCCAGCAGCCGTTACCGCAGCGTGCCGTCCTGAAACGATAGTCCCGACGCCGATGACGACAGCAAGAGCCGCAGCGACAGCTAGCGGGCGAATGAGATAGGAGGCGGGCAGTGCTTCATCAGCGAATCGCCCGACGACGATCCCCGCCATGATCAACCAAGCGACGGCGGCTCCAGCGAGGAAGCGGCTGATCATGCCGGCGATCGCTGCATGAGAAGAGGTTACGGCAGCCCGTATCGCTTCGGGCGGCTGCTGCCAGCCCTTCTCTTGGCCGCATGTGCGATGCCGAGCAGTTCATCGACTGGTCGGATTGACGGTCAATCCGGCTTTCCGTCGTCGTCTGCACAGGCGGCTGTTGTCCTTGCGGCGGGAGATATCGCAGGGTGCGACTCCAGCGGTGACGAAGCGACCGCCGGGCTCTTGGACAGCCTGGATGGACCCGTCCTCGCTCTAGGCGACCTGGCCTACCCAAGTGGCACCGCCGACGAATTCGCCACCTGCTACGACCCGTCGTGGGGCCGGCACCAGTCCCGCACGTGGCCGGTTCCCGGCAACCACGAGTACGAGACCCCGCACGCGGCCGCCTATTTTGCGTATTTCGGTGCCGCAGCCGGAGACCCTGGCGAAGGCTGGTACTCGTTCGACCTGGGCGACTGGCACCTCATCGCCCTTAACTCGAACTGCGGCGAGGTCGGCGGCTGTGGTATCGACTCCCCCCAGGCGGATTGGCTTCGCACGGACCTCGCCGCGCACGCCGCGACCGCCTGCACCCTCGCCTACTGGCACCACCCGCGCTGGAGCTCCGGCGCGGAGCATGGCTCGGACCCGCGGACCGATGCCCTGTGGCGGATCCTGTCCGTGGCCGGCGCGGAGGTTGTCCTCACTGGCCATGACCACGAGTACGAGCGATTCGTGCCCGTGGACGCCAGCGGCGCCGCCAGCCCGGAAGGGATGGTGGAGTTCGTGGTGGGCACCGGGGGCCGCTCCCTGTACGACTTCGCTGCGCCGCTCGCCTCCAGCGCGGTCCGCGACAACTCGACCTACGGGGTCCTCAAGCTCACCCTCCACCCGGACGCCTACGACTGGCTGTTCCTGCCTGCCATTGCCGGCGGCTACTCGGACGCCGGCTCAGCCGAATGCCGTGGGCCTCAGGGGGTCCCACTCTCGTAGGTGGCCAGCAACGTGCGAATGATGGTGTCCGGTCGTGGAGCATCAGCGAATACACCAGGGTGCCCAGGCGTCCGGGCCGCCAGAAACGATCGGTGCCACTCGTCTCGCTCTGCTTCGCTGATGCGCCCGCCATGATCGCTGAATAGGACGATGACGGCATCGGGATGGGCTGCAATCAGGCGGTCCACCGCGGCCAGCACGCGCGCATTCAGGGCTTTCACGTTGCCGGTCATGCTCGATGCCCAGGATTCTCTGGTCGTCCCTCGATCCTCGATCGAGTTCGCGAACAGTGCGCATTCCGGCCAACACTGGCGTGTCGTGCCTGCCGACCCGTCTGCCTCGTAGAGGAACGGGGGATGGGGGGCGACGAGGTGGACGAAGATGCGTAACTCAGGACTGGCCACGAGCACGTCGAGGGACGCGTCGATCCGCTCCCGGAGACCTTGAGCCAGCGCGGCCCACGCAAGGTCTGGGGCCATGACGCCTACGACCGACTGAGCCAGCAGCTGGCCCTCGAAGTCGTTTGAACCTCCAGGGTCGATGTGGGGACCCGGACCCAAGGTGACGAAGCCGATCGGCGGGTCGACCGCCACAAACCCGGGCGGCACCACGAGGCGCTCCCGGATCCCGCGCCGCGCCTCAATGGTGACTGGGTCGTCGGTGACGACCTCGTCGGTGAGCATGGCAAGGAGGGTCTTGTGGGTCTTCGTGTGGCTGGACATCGCCTGCGGGTAGTGGTCGAATCCGCGTTCTTCAAGAGCGTTCACGAAGGAGGAGTTATCGATCCCAAGTTCAGCCAGCGTATCGATCCGGGGGTAGCCGTCCAGAAGCACCACGTACATCGGCGGACCGCCGGATACCGCGCTGTAGCCAACGTTCGACGGCAGGTCAATGACAGATAAGGCTCGGATCAGCCCCAGGCTGAAGAACACCCCGACCAGCACCAGCACCGGCCGCTGGCTGTCAGCTCGCATCCGCCCGGCCCGCCGCAGGAGCTCGGCCCCGATGAGGACCCCGACGAGGGTGAGGACGAGCACTGGTTCAGGGAGTGCCACCAGCACGGCTGCTCCAGCGGCGACGGCGACCGCATGGCCCCTGGCAATCAAGGATCCGGCCCCGATCCCGAATGCCACCCCAAGCTCCAGCGCGAGTGGACGCACCAGGTACGTGGCGGGGAGCGCCTCGTCAGCAAATCGGCCCAACACGATGGCTGCCAGAACCAGCCACGCCGCCGCCAACGCCAGAGCCAGACGCCTCACCATGGCTGTGGTCCATCGACCGCTGAACCGCGCTCGGCGGACGTCTGGCGCTGAGCCAGCCAGAGCGCCGGCGCCGCGGCCAGCAACGCGAGCGAGCTGGTCCACACGTTGGGCAGGGCCAGCATGACCCCGATCGGCAGCAACCAGGCCCGGTCCCATCTGGCCGCGACCACCACCACGGCCAGCGCCACCGGCAGCCGGACCAGCAGCGGCAACGGAATGACCTGGATGCGCGGGTCCGAACCCGCGTTGGCCACCAGCAGGCCGATCCATTCCGCCCACAGCTCGGGCGCCACCAGGACCGATGCGCCCACGATGCCCGCCGTCAGCCCCAGCCCGATGGCCACCGCCCGCCACTCCCCGTGCACTGCGTGCCATACCATCCCGATCCCCGGCGTCACCTTGGTCAGCAACGGGAACGCCCACGCGCCGGCCCCCAGGGGCTGGCGCCGGACCGCCAGGACCACCGCCCCGGCCAGGAAGACGTGGATGTTCCCGCGCAGGATGTCGTCCACCACACCGGGGAATGCCAACATCCACGGAACGCGCATCCAGAACAGGATCGCGATCGCCAGGCCGGTCCACAGCGCCGCGAAGGCCTCCCATGGGAGCAGCGTCAGTGGATAGATGAGCTGGGCGAAGGCGGGGGAGTAGACGTAGGCCTCGTACTCGAGCCACGGGATGTCGTACAGGCCGCCGTCCCAGGCGTTCCAGATCCCGTACGCGTCGAACATCGGTCCATAGGCTGGCACCGGCTCGGCGTACGGGACCAGCCGCAGCCAGACCGCCGCGATGTAGATGAGTCCCGCCAGGGTCAGACCGTGACGCAAGGCCGCCCAGCGCGTCAGGCCCCCGGCCCGAGCGGCCATCAGGGGAACAGGTCGGGGTTCTGGTCGATCTCGATGATGGGCTGCTGGAACGGCCCGCCGAGCGGGAAGTCGAGGATCGGCAGGCTCATGCCGGCCAGCTTCATGCCGCCGCCCAGCAGCAGCAGGACGAGCAGGAAGGC
>DASWJA010000148.1:0-1579 GCA_036397375.1 Candidatus Limnocylindria bacterium | reverse complement strand
ATGCGCGCCAGCGCGCGGCCCAGCTCGTCGCGGTCCACCGCGGCGGGTGGCAGTTCGGCGATGAGCATCGGGCGGTCCTCCTCGGTCACGGCGAACTTCACGAATGGGTACTCGGCGTTGGCGGCCAGCAGGCGGAGCAGCGTCCGGCGTGGGAGCTCCATGGCGTCCGGTCCGTAGTAGGCCCACAGGTGCACGCCCATACCCGCGGCCCAGGCAACCGTGACCCGCAGGTCGAATCGCCGCTCCCCGTCGAGGATGACGTCACGGCTCAGCGCCAGCCCGAGCGGCGCCGCGCCGCGTCCGACCACCGCCAGCCCGAGCTCCTCCAGCCAGGCATCAATCGGCGGCACAGGCTCGGAGGTGCTCGCCTCGGGCTCGGGCGTCTCAGC
This sequence comes from Candidatus Limnocylindria bacterium, assembly GCA_036397375.1. Taxonomy (GTDB): domain Bacteria; phylum Chloroflexota; class Limnocylindria; order QHBO01; family QHBO01; genus DASTEQ01. The sequence goes on along the minus strand of DASWJA010000148.1, from coordinate 1,190 downwards.
CAGCGTGCACCACCGTGTCCCCGGACGCTACCCTGCGCCGCGGGAAGTCAGACTCGATGACGTACGGATCGATGCGGCAGTTCCGGCCGATCCGGGCGCGGGCCGGCACGCGGGCCTTCTTGCCGACCAGGGTCAGGCCGCTGAACAGGCGCTCCGGCTCGCTCCGATTGGGTCGCAGCACCCGACCTTCCCCGACCCGCGCGTGCGCTCCGACCACGCATTCCTTGTCGAGGATGGCGCGGTCGATGACGGCCCCCTCGCCGATCTCGGAGTCGAACATCACGATCGAGTCGCGGACCACCGCGCCGGGGGCCACCCGCACCCCCGGCGACAGGATGCTGTGGTCGACCGTGCCCTCAACCACGCAGCCGTGGCTGATCATGCTGCGCGACACCGCGGCCTGGGAGCCGATGCGGGCCGGTGCCCGCTCCTCGCTCTTGGTGTAGATCAGCCAGCCGGTCTCATACAGGTCGATCGGGGGATCGTCGGCCAGGAGATCCATGCTCGCCTGCCAGTACGCGTCCACGGTGCCGATATCCTGCCAGTAGCCGCGGTACTCGTAGCCGTGCACGACTCGGCCCGACGTGACCATGGCGGGCAGGACGTCTCGGCCGAAGTCCAGCCGCTCGGCCGACAGCACTTCCCGCAGAAGTGGCCAGCTGAAGGCGTACACACCCATGCTGACCAGGTTGGACGTGGGCCGGGCCGGCTTCTCCACGAAGCGGGTGACCCGCCCGGACTCTCCGAGCTCAAGGATGCCGAATCGATTCGCGTCTGCCAGGGGCACGGTTCGGACCGCCACCGTCAGGTCGGCCTCGCGGGCGCGGTGAAGCGCCACGAACGGCCGGTAGTCCATCTTGTAGACGTGGTCTCCGGCCAGGATCAGCACCAGCTCCGGGTCTCGGTCCGCGATGAAGTCCAGGTTCTGGAGCACGGCGTCGGCAGTGCCCCGGTACCAGTCGCGGTTTCGACCCCGGCCCAGGAACGGCTGGAGGAGAGTCACCCCGCCATGACTCCGGTCGAGGTCCCACGGCCGCCCGACGCCGATGTGGTCGATGAGCGAGCGGGGCGCGTACTGGGTCAGGATCCCGACATCGGTCAGGCCCGAGTTCACGACGTTCGAAAGGGTGAAGTCGATGATCCGATACTTCCCCCCGAATGGGACACCGGGCTTGGCGCGGACCTGGGAC
>DASWJA010000147.1:0-1750 GCA_036397375.1 Candidatus Limnocylindria bacterium | reverse complement strand
CAGCGCCGACCTGATCGTGATGGGGCTACGCTATAAGCGCCGGTTCGGCGGCAGTTGGGACGCCGGACGGACGGTCCCCTACGTCATGCGCAACTCGAAGGCGCCGGTCTGGTGCCTCCGGGCGCGAACCGAGGAGCTGGCACTGTCCCCATGAGAGTCATCATCATCGGCTGCGGACGGGTGGGTGCCCAGACCGCCGTGTCGCTCGACCAGCAGGGTCATCACGTGACCGTGCTGGACGTCAACCCGCGCGCCTTCGAGCGGCTGCCCACGGACTACAGCGGCCTCACGATCCGCGGCAACGGGTCGGACGAGGACGTCCTGCGGGGCGCCGAGGCCGAGATGGCGGACATCGTCATGGCCCTGACCGAAGGTGACAACCGGAACGTGATGGCGGCCCAGCTTGCCAAGCACGTGTTCGGTGTGCCGCGCGTCATCGCCAAGGTCAATGACCCGCTGCGGGCCAAGGCCTATCGGACCCTGGGGCTGGAGACCATCTGCCGGACCAACATCCTGTCCTCGGCCCTGGTGACCGCGGCGGTCGACGGAGCGGCGGCCACCAACGGCATGGTCGAAGAGCCCACCGCGGAGCCGATGCGCGGCGCTCCACCCCCGGGCAGCCGCGGGGCGACGGCGATCGAGGGAAGCTGACATGTACGTGGTGGTTATCGGGGGCGGAAACGTCGGCTATTACCTCACCAAAGAGTTGCTCACCGCCGGCCACGAGGTGGTCATGATCGAAAAGGACGCCGGCCGCGCCCGCCAGATCGCGGATGAGCTGGGCAGCATCGTGGTGCCCAACGACGGGTGCGAGGGACGCTACCAGGAGCTGGCGGGCATGGGCCGCGCGGACGTCGTGGCGGCGGTGACCGGCGACGACGAGGACAACCTGGTGGCATGCCAGGTGGCGAAGATGCATTTCAACGTCCCGCGGGCCATCGCACGGGTGAACAACCCGAAGAACGAGCACCTCTTCCGCCAACTGGCCATCGACGACACGGTCAGCCCCACCCGCACCATCCTGGGCGTCATCGAGCACGAGATCCCGATCCACGACCTCCTCCACCTGGCCGAGCTGGAGGGCGGCGACCTGGAGATCGTCGAGGCCCAGCTGACCGCCGACTCGCCCGTGGTCGGGCGCGAGCTGCGGGAGCTGACCCTGCCCGAGGGCACCTCGGTGGCCGTCATCCTGCGCGGCTCGAAGGCCGTCCCGGTCCGCCCCGAAACCAAGCTGATGGACGGGGACCGGATGCTGGCGGTGACCTCGTCCGAACGAGAACCGGAGCTCCGGCAGCTCCTGATCGGCGACTAGACCGATGACGGCCGACGCGCCGACCGACGTCGGCCGGCAGGCGGCCGCGTTCTTCGACGACCTGCGCGCGGCGGTGGCGACCGCGGTCGTGGGAGCCCCCGATGCCCTCCGTCTATTGGCCGTCACGCTCCTGGCCGATGGCCACGCCCTGATCGAGGACGTGCCGGGGGTCGGCAAGACGCTGCTCGCGCGCGCCGTGGCGCGCGCCATCGGTCTGTCCTTCGCCCGCGTCCAGGGCACCCCCGACCTGTTGCCCGGCGACGTCACGGGCAGCAGCATCCTGGAGGGCAAGGCGTTTCGCTTCGTGCCCGGACCGATCTTCAGCCAGGTCGTGCTGGTGGACGAGATCAACCGCGCCACGCCCCGGACCCAGTCCGCGCTGCTGGAGGCGATGCAGGAGCGGCAGGCATCGGTCGACGGGGTCACCCGCCCGCTGCC
>DASWJA010000146.1:0-2397 GCA_036397375.1 Candidatus Limnocylindria bacterium | reverse complement strand
TGCCGGGGCTGGGCCAGGCCTACAACCGGCAGTTCCGGCTTGCGCTGCTGCTCGGCCTCCCGGCCGGGGTGCTGGGCTGGCTGGTGCTGGCCGCGGCCGCGCGGGGCGGCCAGGTCCTGACCGAGCTGCTCGACGTCCGCGTGCTGCTCGCGATCATCCTCCTCAACCTCGCCCTCCTGGGATGGCGCGCCGTCGCCATCTACCAGGCCCACGTCGCGCGCGAGGCCCCCGGCAGGCGCCGCTGGACCACATGGGTCACCGCGGCCCTTCTGGTGACGACCCTCGGCATGCACCTGGTGCCTGCCTGGTACGCGACCGCCACCATCGATACCCTGACCGTCGTCTCGCGCGGCGGCGGAGGTGGAGGAGGCATCCTGAACGCCCCCAAGGACCTGCTGGAGCCGCTGCCCAGCCGCACGGCGCCTCCCGCGCCGTACCAGGAGCCGGAGCCGACCCCGGTGGGCCTCACCGGCCGGTTCACGGTGCTCTTGTTGGGCATCGACGTCGGCCCGGGCCGGCGAACGTACAACACCGACACGATGATTGTCGCCACTCTCGATCCACATTCGGGGGCGTCGCTGATCTCGATTCCCCGCGACACGTATGGCGCTCCGCTGGGTGACGGGCGGATCTATTACGCAAAGCTGAACTCCTTGCTGGCATATGGGCGCCTCGATCCGAACACGTACCCGCTCGGCGGTCCTGAAACGCTCAAGGCGGCGGTCGGCGCTCTGCTCGGGATCAGGATCGATTACATCGCGGCCGTTGACTTCCTCGGGTTCACCAGCGCAGTGGACGCGGTGGGCGGGGTCGATGTCACCGTCGAGCGCGCGGTCCATGACTATGGCTACCCCGACGAATACAACAACGTCGTCGGCTTCCACATCGAGCCGGGGACCCACCACATGGACGGCTACACCGCCCTGGCCTTCGCCCGCTCGCGCCTGGGTGCCGGGGACAACGACTTCACCCGCGCCGACCGCCAGCAGCGCGTTATCGCGGCCATGGCCGAACAGATGAGGACCGGGGGATGGCTCCTCAACCTGCCGTCATTGTTGAATTCCGTCGGCGACTCGGTCGCGACCGACATCCCGGTCGAGCTGCTGCCCCACCTGGCCGGTGCCCTGCTCGACGCGGATCTGTCCAACATCCAGCGCCTGGTGATCGAGCGCCCCTTGGTCTATTCCGACACGCTGACCGATGGGACCTATGTGCTCATCCCGGACGTGGAGGCAATTCAGGCCGCCGTCCACGACATGCTCACCGATGAAGCGGGGCCGACCCCACCGCTCGACTGATCCGGGCCATCCGACGGCGACGGGTAGACTCTGGCCATGCCCGGATTCTCGACCCGCGCCATCCAGGCCGCCGGCCGTTCGCCGACCGTCACGCAGACCCCCGTCACGGTCCCGATCTACCAGACCAGCACCTTCGAGGTGGGTTCCGCGGCCGAGCTGGAGGAGATCCTCGAGTTTCGCCGGCCGGGGCATTCCTACACCCGCTACTCGAACCCGACCCACGCGGCGCTCGAAGCGGCGCTGGCCGAGCTCGAGGGTGGGGAGGCGGCCTTCGCGACCGCGTCCGGCATGGCCGCCGTCCACGGGGCGATGCTCTCGTTTGTCCGAGCTGGTGACGAAGTCCTGGCACCGGCAGCCGTGTACGGCGGCACGCTGGGCCTGCTGGCCAACGTCATGCCGCGATACGACGTCGCGTATCGCCTGGTCCGGTCCGGGGACACGGCGGCCGTCGAGGGGGCCATCGGTCCGCGCACACGATTGGTGTGGCTCGAGACGATCGCCAATCCGACCACCGAGATGCCCGACATCGCCGCCATCGTGGGGGCGGCCAAGGAGCGGGGCGTGCCGGTCGTGGTCGACAACACCTTCGCCTCTCCGTATCTGTGCAATCCGCTGGCCCTGGGCGCCGATCTCGTCATCCACTCGTTGACCAAGTACATCGGGGGGCACTCCGATCTCATCGGGGGCGCGATCATCGGGAGCGCCAAGCAGGTTGCCGCCGCCCGGGAGGTTGTCGTCAACACCGGCGGCAATGCCAACCCATTCGAGGCCTTCCTCGCCCTGCGCGGCCTGCGCACTCTGGCGGTGCGGATGGACCGCCACTCCGACAACGGTTTGGCCGTGGCCCGCGCCCTGGAAGGGAAGCCCGGGATCTCCCGCGTCCTGTACCCCGGTCTTTCCTCCCACCCCCAGCACGAGCTCGCCCAGCGCCGTCTGCGGGATGGTCGTGCCGGCGGGATGATGGCCATCGAGCTGTCCGGCGGCCGGGCCGCCGCCGAGCGGTTCCTGGAGCGGGTCCAGGTCGCGATCCATGCCACCAGCCTGGCGGGGGTCGAGAGCCTGGTCAGCCATCCCGCGTCGTCCTCGCACCGCCAGTACG
>DASWJA010000145.1:0-4110 GCA_036397375.1 Candidatus Limnocylindria bacterium | reverse complement strand
CCGTCGGGTCGGCCACCTCGAACGAGAGACTGTCAATCAGGATCGGCCGCCCGCGGTCGAACTGGACGTTGTAGGCCGAGGCGTCGCGCAGCCACATCCCGACCGCGAGCGCTCGGCGCTGGACCTCGAGGGTCAGGAGCGCCGCCTCGCGGAGCTGCGAGAAGGCCCACTCGTACGGATAGGAGATGAGGGCGAGCTCACGGGGCCGAATCACGAATGCCGCGCCGGGGAGCGGCGCCAGGTCAAGCGGCACCGGCGCGTGGCTGACCAGGAGCCCGTCTCTTATGAGCGCCGCCGCCAGCCCGCGCTCCTCGAAGGCGGTCCAGTCGGCGGTCGCCACAGGCTGAATGGCGCGGTACAGGACGCCGTCGCGGCGAAAGACGTACCCGGAGGGATCGCGGAAGGATGCGGGGTCGATCATCCCCGGCTCAGCGTGGGCGCCCGGCGGCGCCATCGGCTGTCAGCTGTGGCCGGGATCTGGACCGTCAGACGAGCGCACCTTGGAAGGCGCCGGCTCGTCCACACGCTCACCTCGCAACCGATGCCAGAATCCGCCGATCGTGCGCCGGAAGACAAACGGGAAGGCCAAAATGGCGGCCAGCAGGGCCTGCAGGAGCAGGCTGCCTGACCCGGGGTCGATGTACCCGATGGGTGGCATGGGCTATGAGGATGCCTCGCTGCGGCTAGTGTTTCGATCATGGTAACCCGAGCCCCGACCACCGGCGCAAGTAGCCGGTCGTACTGGCCCTGGCATGCGCTCCTGATCGCCGCGTTCCCGGTCCTGTTCCTGTTTGCCGAGAACGCGGCCCAGCAGGTGACCCTCGATCCACTGTGGATGCCGCTGGCCATCTGCCTGGTGGGCGCCGTCACGCTGCTCCTGCTGTGCTTCGGCTTCCGCCGCGACTGGGCCCGGGCGGGCCTCATGACCAGCGCCCTGCTGGGACTGTTCTTCTCATTCGGGCACCTCTGGAACCTGGTCGACGAGTTTCTGCAGCAGCGCTGGCTCCTGATGGCGATCTGGGTGGTGTGGGGGGTGGCCCTCGTCCAGCTGGCATGGCGTGGTGGACGCTGGGTGCGCCCGGCCACGCAGTTCCTGAACATCGCCACCGCGATCCTGGTCCTGTTCAACCTGTTCCGGATCGGCGAATACGTGGTCAGCACCCGCCTGTTCCCCGACGCCACCGGGGAGGTTCCCGCGGTCGCTGTTGGCGAGGCGGGCCGGCCCGACATCTACTACATCATCCTCGACCGCTACGCCGGGGAGGAGACGTTGCGCGACGTGTACGACTTCGACAACGGCCCATTCCTGGAGGCACTCGAGGAACGCGGGTTCACCGTCGCTCACGACTCGTGGGCCAACTACTTCAAGACCGCCCCGTCCATGGTCAGCACCTTGAGCTTGGACTACCTCGACCCGGATCAGTACAACCAGGTCACCCCGCACACCTTCGGCCCCATCCATGCCGCGCTCCAGCATCGGCTGGCAGCTCCGGCCGCCCTGAAGGCGCTGGGCTATGAGTACGTCCACATCGCCAATTGGTGGCAGCCCAGCTCCAAGAACGTGGACGCCGACGTCATTTATCGGTACACCCAGTTCAGCCAGTTCAGCACGATCCTGGCGGCCACCACCCTGCTGCTGGCGCTGGCGCCGGAGGCGGGCGCCTCACCGGAGGAGAGCGATCCGGAGTCCATTACCTACCCGGAGCTCGCGCGGCGCCATGTCCTGTACGGGTTCGACGCCATCGAGCAGGCCGCCCATCGGGCGGGCCCGACGTTCACCTTCGCCCACCTGACGATTCCTCATTCGCCGTACGTGTTCAACCCCGACGGATCGCTGCCGACGGCCACCGAGACCAGGGAGCGGAGCGACGGGGAGGAGTACGTGCTCCAGCTGGAGTACGCCAACCGCCGATCGTTGGAGGTGATCGACACGATCCTGGACGTGGAGCAGGGCCAGCCGGATCCGGTCATCATCCTGGCCGCGGACGAGGGCCCCTGGCCGCCCGGCTTCCGGGCCGACCAGGAGGACTTCCAGTGGCTGAATGCATCCGATGCGGACATCGCGTGGAAGTTCGGCATCCTCAACGCCTACCGGATGCCAGGCGTCGACCTCGAGGCTGAGGGCTTCTCCGACCGGACCAGTCCGGTGAACGCATTCCGGATTCTGTTCAATGCCTACTTCGGCGCCCAACTCGAGCTGCTGCCCGACGTGACGTATCTGTCCCCCGATTACGACCATATGTACGACTTCGTGGAGTATCCCCGCTAGGGCGAGGCCGATGGAAGCGGGGTGGGGGTGGGCGGCGGTGGCGCGGTGGTGGGCCGCAGGAATGGCTGGCCTTCGACGCCGGCCGCCACATACCCGGTCCGGTGCTCACCACTCTGGGTGACGACGGTCTCGATCCGGTACCAGGCGATACCTTCTAAATCTACCTGGGCGGGAGCCAGGATCCGGACCACGTCGCCCGAGAACAGCGCGCCGATGACGGTGGCGGTGGCCGAGGGCGCGACTCGGACCCGGACGCCGTCGGCGATGACCTCCGCATAGCCCCCGGCCGACAGGTCGGTAGGTGGGGTCGGGCTGGGGTCGTGGGTGAACTCGATGCTGACCTGCACCTCGGTCTCGCACGACCGCGGCGGCAGGCTCCCGAAATCCCCGGGTGCCTCGGCTGCTTCCCAGCCGATGACGGTCCAGGTCAATGACCCGGGCTCGAGGTCGGGCGGGGCCGGATAGGTGTCGCCGGGGACGGGGGCGAGGGTGTACGTGAAGCTCCCCGAGGGATCGCTGACGAAGTCGACGGCCGTGCCGGTGAGGACGAGGGTCACGCCCGAGCTTCCCGGGAAGCCGGTGCCGGCCAGGAACAGTACCGCGTCTTCCGCAAGACCCGTTTCAGGGTTCACCACGATCGTGGTGGGCGCGACGCTGACCTCGCACGAGAATCCTGCGGGCGAAGTGGGAGACGGGCTGGGCGTGGCAGTCGGACCGCGCGAGGAAACGGCCAGCGCGTAGCCGATGGCCGCGGCGCCGACGACCAGGACGACAGCCAAGGCCGCCACCATGAACCGCCGCTGAGTCATCGGGATGGCGGGACGAGCCGGCCGAAGCGACCCGGGTCGACGGCGGCAGCGACCTGGATGGCGTTCAGGGCCGCGCCCTTGCGCAGGTTGTCGCTGGCCAGGAACACGGCGAAGCCTCGTTCGCGACCCGGAATGGCTCGCAGGCGGCCTACCAGCACCGGGTCGCGTCCCTCCACGTCGAGCGGCATGGGGTGGCGCTCCGACCCGTCGGCGGCTCGGTATTCGACCCCCGGCGCGTGGCGGAGTGCTTCTTCCAGCTCGGATAGGCCAGTGGGACGCGCGGTCCGGAAATGGAGCGCGACGGAGTGGCCGGTGTGGACCGCGACGCGGACCGTGGTGGCCGCCACGTCCAGATCGGGCAGGTCGAGGATCTTGCGCAGCTCGGCACTCACCTTGCGCTCCTCGCCGCTCCACCCGTCCGGGTCGAGGCGATCGATCTGCGGGACCACCGAGTCGGCAATCCGCCCATGGAACGGCGAATCGGGCGCCGCGGCGCGGCCATCACCCGCGCGCTCGGTCACGAAGGCATCCACGCCCGCTCGCCCGGCACCACTCACCGCCTGGTACGACGCCAGGTCCACGCTCTCCAGTCCGGCCAGGTCGCGGATCGGCGCGAGCGCCACGACGGCCGCCGCGGTCGTGCAATTGGGATTCGCCACCAGGTGTCCGACGAAGCCGGCCAGGACGCCGGCGTTGGCCTCCGGAACGACCAGCGGGACGTCCGGATCCAGCCGGTACGCGCTCGAGTTGTCGATGATGAGCGGCACTCTGCGCGCCGGACCCTCCACCAGCTGCCGCGATACATCGCCATCGGTGGCCAGGAACAGGACGTCGAGCTCGGCGGCGGCATCGGGGTCGAGGACCCGGACCGGGGCCTCGGCGCCGAGGTAGTCGACTCGCCCCTCCTCGGTGCCGAAGGCCCGCAGCGAGCCGGCCGGCAGGCCGGCATCGGCCAGGATCGAGAGGAACACGCCGCCAACCAGCCCGCGGGCCCCGGCGACGCCCACCACCGGCCAGTCAGGCACGGGGCCA
>DASWJA010000144.1:0-5686 GCA_036397375.1 Candidatus Limnocylindria bacterium | reverse complement strand
CGTCGGTCGGGGGAGATGCTCGCCTCGGCGCTGGCCGCCGGCCTGACCTCGGTAGGCACCGATGTCATGGACCTCGGCGTGGTTACAACCCCCTGCCTGGCGTACGTGGCCGAGACCGGCGAGCACGTGGCCGGGGTCATGGTCTCCGCCTCGCACAACCCGCCTGACGACAACGGGCTGAAGGTCGTTTCGGGTGGCCGGAAGATGGACGACGAGGCCGAGGAGCGACTCGAGCACCTCATCTTCCAGGCCGAGGCCCTGCCCGGACCGACCAACGCGGGCCTGGGGCGCATTCACCGCGATCAGGCCGCCGTCAACGTCTATCGCGATCACCTGGCGGCCGCCGCGGGCGACATGCTCTCCGGGCTGCGCATCGGCGTGGACGCCGCCAACGGGTCCGCCTCCATCTTCGGCCCGGCCTTGTTCGAGTCCCTCGGCGCCCAGGTGACCACCATCCACTGCGAACCGGATGGCACGAACATCAATATGGGAGGCGGCGCGACCGACCCCGCCGCCCTGGCGCGCCTGGTTCGGTCGGGTGACCTGGACCTGGGGTTCGCCTTCGACGGTGACGCCGACCGCCTGATCGCGGTCACCGAGGCCGGAGAGGCGGTCGATGGCGATGGCGTGATGGGGATCTGCGCCCTCCAGCGGTTGGCCGCGGGTACCCTGGTCGAGAAGACCCTGGTCGTCTCGGTGATGAGCAATGACGGCCTCGTCCGGGCGGTGCAGGCAGCCGGCGGGCGCGTCCTTCGTGCGCCGGTGGGGGACCGGCACATCGTCGAGGCCATGGAACGGTCGGGGGCCATGCTCGGAGGAGAGCAGTCAGGTCACGTGATCTTCCGCGACCTGGCGTCCACCGGGGACGGGCTGCTGACCGCCATTCAGCTCGTCGCCGCCCTGCGGTCCGCCAAGGGCCCGAGCCTGGGTGAGCTGGCCGCCCGAATTCCGAGGCTCCCGCAGGTGGTGATAAACTCGGCCGTCCGCCACAAGGACCAGTGGCAGGTCGACCCGCTCTTCGCCGATGCGGTGGCTCGGGCGACCGCCCGGCTGGGCAGCCGGGGGCGGATCATCGTCCGCTCCTCGGGCACCGAGCCGAAGCTGCGAATCATGGTCGAGGGTGAGGAACCTGAGGAGATCGCCACCATCGCCCGGGAGCTCGCCGAGCTGGCCACCGCGCGGTTGAACTAGGCAGACCGGGGAGGCAGCCATGTGCGGGATCGTCGGCTACGTCGGGCCGCGTGACGCGGCGCCGATTCTCCTCGAGGGCCTGCGCCGCCTCGAGTACCGCGGCTACGACTCGGCCGGTATCGCGGTTCGGACCGACCAGGGGACCGTGTTCGTCGAGAAGCGCGCGGGCAAGCTCCACAACCTGACCGATCATCTGAACGGAACCACGCCGGCCGGTCACCCCGGCATCGCCCACACCCGTTGGGCCACCCACGGAGCCCCGACCGACCTGAATGCCCACCCTCATGCCGACTGCACCGGAAAGCTGGCCCTCATCCACAACGGGATCATCGAGAACTACGCCGAGATCCGGGATCGGCTGGCCGGAGCCGGTCACGCGTTCACCTCGGAGACCGATACCGAGGTGCTGGCCCACCTCATCGAGGAGCGCTACACCGGCGACCTGGTCGAGGCCGTGCGCCTGGCCCTACGCGAGGTGCGCGGTGCGTACGCCATCGGCGTCATGCACACCGATCATCCGGATCTCATCGTCGGCGCCCGGATGAACGTGCCCCTCATCGTTGGCCTGGGAAAGGGCGAGGGGTTCCTGGCCAGCGACGTGCCGGCCATCCTGGAGCACACGCGAAGCATGATCATCCTCCAGGAGGGCGACATCGCCGCCGTGACGCCCACCGGGACCCGCATCATCGACCTCGACGGCGTGGTACTCGATCGCGAGGTCACCGAGATCACGTGGAACCTGGAAGCCGCGGAGAAGGGCGGCTTCGCCCATTTCACGCTCAAGGAGATCTACGAGCAGCCGCATGCCATCCAGGAGGCGCTCCGCGGCCGGGTTGACGGGCGTGGGGCCATCCGGCTGCCGGAGCTGGAGGCCATCGACGAGAAGTTGCGCCTGGCAGAGCGCATCTACCTGGTGGCGTGCGGCACCGCCCACTACGCCGGTGACGTGGGTGCGTACCTCCTCCAGCAGTGGACCGGCCTGCCGGCGGTCTCTGTCATCGGCTCCGAGATGCGGTACGCCCCGCCCCCGATTGACGAGCGCACGCTCGTGATCGCCATCAGTCAGTCCGGTGAGACGGCGGACACGATCGCCCCGACCCGCCTGGCCCGCGAGCGGGGCGCCACCGTGCTGGTGGTGACCAACGTGGTCGGCAGCGCCCTCACCCGGGATGGGCATGCCACGGCCTACCTGCAGGCCGGGCCCGAGATCGGAGTCGCCTCCACCAAGGCCTTCGTGAGCCAGGTGCTCGTCCTTCAGATGATTGCGCTCCACCTGGCCCAGCTGCGCGGGACGTTGACCCCGGCCCAGCTGACGACCTTCGGCCTGGGACTCAGGGCGCTCCCGCGCGCGGCGGTGGCCGCCCTCGACAGCGCGCCCCAGGTGCGCGACATCGCGCGCCGCTGGTCGGAGGTTCGGGACGTCATGTACATCGGGCGCGGGATCGGTTTCCCGATCGCCATGGAGGGCGCGCTCAAGCTGAAAGAGCTGTCCTACGTCCACGCCGAGGGCTATGCCGCCGGCGAGCTGAAGCACGGCCCGATTGCCCTGCTCGATGTCGAGACGCCCCTCGTCGCCATCGTCATCAAGGGCTCGGTCTACGAAAAGGTGCTGTCCAACGTGTCCGAGGCGCGCGCTCGGCAGGCCCCCGTGGTGGCCGTCGCCACCGAGGGCGATCACGAGATCGGCCAGTACGTCGACGAGGTCATCTACGTCCCGGAAACGCTCGAGGAGTTGTCGCCGGTGATCACCATCCTCCCGCTCCAGCTGCTCGCCTACGAGGTGGCCGTGTCGCGCGGTACCGATGTCGACCAGCCGCGCAACCTGGCCAAATCGGTCACCGTCGAGTAGCGGTCGCGTCGGCGTCGCCCGGTGAGCCGCCACGAGCTGGGCGTCGACCTGATTGACATCGACCGCATCGCCCAGGCCCTGCACCGCCATCCGCAACGCTTTCGGCGGCGCGTCCTGACCGACCGCGAGGACCGATACTGCGGCGATCGGGTAGAACGCGTCGCCGGCCGCTGGGCGGCCAAGGAGGCGGTGAGCAAGGTGCTGGGGCTGGGCGTGCGCGGCGTGGGGTGGCGGGAGATCGAGGTCCTGCCCAACTTCGCCGGACAGCCGCAGGTGCTGCTCCACGGCCGGGCCGCCGCGCGGGCGGCGCGCCTGGGGATCGGTGAGGTGACGGTATCGATCTCACATGAACGCCGGATGGCGGTGGCGGTCGCGATCGCGGACCGCCCGGCAGAGGCGTAGCGTGGCGGTGGTCGCCGGGCAAGGAGTCACCATCACCCAACGCTGGGTGGCGGAGCACCTTCCTCCACGGCCGGCACGCGGCCACAAAGGGACCTTCGGCCGCGTCCTGGTCATCGCCGGGTCGCTCGAGTTCGCCGGGGCAGCGCTCCTCACCGGCCTGGGCGCCGCCCGCGCAGGCGCCGGGCTGGTGTGCCTGGCGACACCCGAATCGGTCGGTTTCCGCCTGCTCGGCCTGGTTCCCGAGCTGACGTCGCTTCTCCTACCCGAGGAGGCGCCCGGGCTGGTAGCGCCGGCTGGCTGGCGGCAGCTGACGGCCGCAGCTCGCGAATACGACGCGGCGGTCGTGGGTCCAGGCCTGGGACGGCATGCCGCCACGTTGCGCCGCACCGCGCGCCTGCTGGCCGATCTGCGCCAGCCGATGGTCATCGATGCCGATGGGCTGACCGCCCTCGCCGCTCGCGAGCGCTGGTGGCGCACCGTATCCGCGCCCGCCGTGCTGAGCCCCCACCCGGGGGAGTTCGCCCGCCTGCTGCGGGACGGGGCGACCCCGCCCGAGGACGACGACACGGCCCGCGAGGAAGCGGCCGAGAAGGCCGCTCGGCTGTGGGAGCACGTCGTGGTGTTGAAGGGCGCCAACACCGTGATCGCGGCCCCGGATGGCCAGCTCCTGCGCTCGGCGGTAGCCACCTCCGCGCTGGCGACGGCGGGCAGCGGCGATGTGCTGGCGGGTGCCATCGGGGCCATGCTGGCGGCGGGACTCGTCCCACTCGAGGCGGCCGCGGTCGGCGTGGCGGTCCATGCCGCCGCCGGCCTGCTGGCCGAGCAGCGGATCGGATCGGCTGGGGTGCTCGCGACCGATGTGGCTCGTCTGCTGCCGGAGGCGATCTCCGTCCTGCGCCGGCGCGAGACGAAGCGATGATGACGACGGTGGTGGCGAGCCGCCATCGGGCCTGGATCGACATCGACCACACCGCCCTGGTGGCCAACCTGGCGGCGCTGCGCCGGCTGGCCGGTCCGGCCCAGGTCATCGCCGTGGTGAAGGCCAACGCCTACGGGCACGGGGCGGTGGAGGTGGCGCAGACCCTGGTCGAGCATGGCGCCGAGCGACTGGGCGTGGCGACCCTGTCTGAGGCGATGGAGCTCCGGCTGAACGGGCTGGCCGGTCCCCTCGTCCTGCTATGGGGGATCGGAGCGGGCGACGCCGAGGCCGTGGCTGCCTCTGGGGTGGAGCCGATCGTTGACAACCTGGCCGAGCTGGGCTGGCTCGAAGCCGCCGGGGCCGCGGCCGGCCGGCGGATCGAGGTCCACCTGAAGGTCGACACCGGCCTGAGTCGGCAGGGCATCGAGCCTGCCGGCGCCGTGGAGCTGGCGACCCGTATCGCGGCCAGCCGGCACCTGGGACTGGCCGGAACCATGACCCATCTCGCGGCGGTTGGCGAGGACGAGGCGTATACCGATGTGCAGCTCCAACGGCTGGCCGGTGTGCTCGACGGGCTGCGCGCGAACGGGATCGACCCCGGGATGGTCCACGTCGGCGCCACAGGCGCCATCCTCGCCGGCGTGGGAGGCTTCGCTGGTGCGGTGCGCCCCGGACTCGGCCTGTACGGCATGGTGCCCGGCTGGGCCGATGCGCACGCGGCCGGACTGACGCCGGTGCTCAGCCTGCGCACGCTGCCCCTTCGGATCTTCGAGGTGGCGGCCGGCGCGCCGGTTGGCTACGGTCTGCGCTGGAAGGCGCGGCGCGCGGCGCGGCTGGCGACCCTGCCCATCGGCTATGGTGACGGCTGGCCGCGGGTCCACCTCAACAACGGCGTGGCGCTGGTTCACGGGCAGCGGGTACCGATGGTCGGCGCGATCAGCATGGACGGCCTGGTGGTCGACGTCTCGGACGCCGAGTCGCCGAGCCTCGACGACGAGTTCGTTCTCATCGGCCGACAGGGCAGCCAGGAGATCACGGCCGACGAGGTGGCGGACCAGCGGCGCACGATCAATTACGAGGTGACGACCACGCTCCGCCAACGCCTCCCACGGCGGCACGGCCGGCGATGACCACCCAGACGATCGACGCGGCCGAGCCGCGTCCCACCTCGACCCCGGTGCGTCCGGTGCCCGAGACCGAGCTCTCCCTGCTCCTCGACCTGGGCAGCTCCTGGACCAAGGCCGCCCTGGTGGGACGGGCCGGCGGTCGGTGGCGGATCGTGAGCGGGACCGCCCAACCCAGCTCGTGGGGCAACTCGGTCCTGG
>DASWJA010000143.1:0-8147 GCA_036397375.1 Candidatus Limnocylindria bacterium | reverse complement strand
GGGTACTGGAATGGCGGCGGGATGACGTACGACCACAGGATGTTGGCCAGGAACCCCGTTGCCGCTCCGGCGACCGGCCCGGCCACGACCCCGACCAGGATGGTGCCAATGGAGTCGAGGTAGATCGGGATCTTCAGGGCCGCCGCGACTGTCTGGCCGAGCACAATGTTGATCGCGATCGCGAATGGCATCAGCACGATCACCCGCAGCGTGAACTGGCGGGACAGCGAGTCCAGCCGGCCGGTCTGGATCTTCTCCAGCGCGAAGGTCACCGCGGCGCCGATGAGCATCGCCACCGCCAGGATGAGCGCGAACGAATTGGCGGCTGTCGGGCGGGCAAACGTTCTCGGGTCCACGGTCGGATCGCCGAACTGGCCAAAGGCCACGATCCCGGCCAGGGTGGCGATCAGGAACGCCACCACCCCGGCTGCCACGCGCAGCCCGCCCGACCCACCTGCCCGCGCTGGGCTGTCCATGCTGGTCATCGGTCTCCTCCTCCTCGGTGATTGAGTTCGGCGTCAGGCAACCGCCCGCGCCAGGCGTTCCAGGATCTCCTCGCGCATGGCCGAGGCGTCGATGACCATGGCCACGTTGAGCATCGGCCGCGGATCGTCGTCGGCGGGGCGGATCGTACCGGCGGTCGTCACGTCAGACGAGGTATCGCATACGAGCCGGCGGTCGCGGCTGTCGGTCACCAGGTCGGGCCGCAGCAGGGCTCCGACCAGGGTGACCGCGTCGTGCAGGTAGCAGCCGTCGATGCCGTCGGCCACCCGGTGGTAGCCGACGTAGAAGCGGATCGCGTCGCGGACCACGCCGGCCAGGTCGCTCTCCGGCAGCCGATCGAGGTCGTCGAGGGTGAAGACCGCCTGCTGGGTGGCATCCAACGGGAAGACGCGGTCCAGCGACCCGCTAGACAGGCAGATCTCGGCCGCCTCCGGGTCCACGCACGCATTCCATTCGCCGGTCTCGGTCGTGTTACCCCGGACCCGCAGCGCGCCGCCCATCCAGACCACCTCCCGTGCCCCGCCAGCCAGGTCGACCCCGTTCTGCGCGGCGGACGCGATGTTCGTCAGCGGCCCCGTGGCCACGATCGTCATCTGGCCCGGGTGGCGGGTCAGGTGCGCCTCGAGGTAGCGGGCGGCCGGCACGGCCGTGAAGTCGGTCGTCTCCAGCGCCCGCTGCTCGCCCCGCAGCTCGGCGTAGCCGGTCCCGGTCGGCCCGTGGGTCTCGGGAGCGGTGCGCAGGCGACGGCTCAGGGGACGCGCCGCACCGATGGAAACCGGGACGTCGCTGCGGCCGACAAGCTGCAGCAGGGTCCCGGTGTTGCGAGCGACATGCTGGAGCTCGACGTTGCCGGCCACGCAGGTCACTCCTCGCAGGGCCAGCTCCGGGGCGGTGGCCGCGATGAGCAGCGCCACCATGTCGTCGATCCCGGTGTCGACGTCCAGGATCAGGGGGCGCCGATCCGCGAAGGCCTCGGGCATCGGCCGCATCCTACGCCGGCCAACCCCCGGCCTGGCCCAACTTGGAGGCCAGCGGCCGGCCGAGCGCCCCGCTGATGAAGCGGGCCGCGGCCAGGACGCCATCCAGGTCCACCCCGTGGCGCAGGCCCTCGCGGTCGAGCAGGTAGACGAGGTCCTCGGTCGCCAGGTTGCCGGCGGCACCGGGCGCGTAGGGGCAGCCCCCGGTTCCACCCGTGCTGGCATCGAAGCAGCGGATGCCCACGCCGATGGCGGTCGCGACATTGGCGACCGCGGTGCCGCGGGTGTCATGGAAGTGCAATGCCAGCCGGTCAGGACCGATGCCGGCGCCCGCCAGGGCGCCGGTCACCCGTCGCACGTCGGCCGGCCCGGCCACCCCGATCGTGTCGCCGATGCTCAGCTCGTCCACCCCCAGCTCAAGCAGGCGCTGGGCGACGTCCACCACCGCGCTCTCGGCGATCGGTCCCTCGTACGGGCAGCCGAACGCGGTCGACACGTATCCGCGCGTCCACCACCCCGCTCGGCGGGCGTGGTCGATCACCGGCCGGGAGGCGTCGAGCGACTCGGCGATGGACATCCCGATGTTGTGGCGGGTGAACGACTCGGAGGCCGCGAGGAACACGCATACCGCGTCCGCCCCGGCTGCGATGGCGCGTTCGAGGCCCCGAGCGTTGGGCACCAGGACTGGATAGCGGACACCCGGCTGTCGTTCCAGGCGCGGCAGCAGGTCGTCGGCATCGGCCAGCTGCGGGATGGCGCCGGGTGCCACGAACGAGGTGGCCTCGATCTCGCGCAGACCGGCCCCCGCGAGCAGTTCGATGAACTGGAGCTTGGAATCGGTCGGGATCGGCTGCGCCTCGTTCTGGAGCCCGTCCCGCGGTCCCACCTCGTAGATCCGCACGTCGACGTGGGTCATGGCCGGGGCATCCTACGCCGACACTTCGGCCAGCAGGTCGCCGCGCTGGACCTGGTCTCCTTCGCGGACATGGACCGTCGTCACGGTGCCGGCCAACGGTGAGCTGACCGCGTGTTCCATCTTCATGGCATCGATCACGATCACCGGTTCGTGCGCCGCCACGCGGGCTCCGGGGCCGTGCCGGACGGCCAGGACGCGTCCGGGCATCGGGGCGCTGAGCACGGCCGTCCCCTCGCCGTGCGCGTGGCGGACGGCCTCCTCGATCGCCGGCGGGCGGGCCAGACCGAACTCGAGCGACTGGCCCTCCACCTCGACGTAGACCACGTCGCCATGCCGGGCCCTGGCTGGCCCGCCGGCCGAAGCATCGGCGGGCTCCGCCGTGCGCGTCTCCTCTCCGTGGACGAGGCGCACGGCGGCCGGGGCGTTGGTCCGCCAAGCCCCGCCCCACGGGCCGACGTCCTCCCTCACGAAGATCGCGGCCGCGGCCT
This sequence comes from Candidatus Limnocylindria bacterium, assembly GCA_036397375.1. GTDB lineage: Bacteria > Chloroflexota > Limnocylindria > QHBO01 > QHBO01 > DASTEQ01. The sequence continues at coordinate 5,262 of DASWJA010000143.1, read as the reverse complement.
GCCAGGCAGCCTCCGGCGGCGCCACCGGCCCGGGCAGGACGAGCTTGGTGAGGGTATCGGTTCGCATCTCCCCGGCGGTGAAGGCCGGCTGGTCGGCGAGCCAGCGCAGGAAGCGCAGGTTGGTTCGGACACCCAGCAGGCGCGTCTCGGCCAGGGCATCCCGGAGCCGCCGCACGGCCGCCGCCCGGGTGGGGGCGTGGACGATCACCTTCGCCAGCAGCGGGTCGTATCGGTCCGTGACCAGGTCGCCCACGCGAATCCCCGCGTCGACCCGGATGCCCTCTCCCGCCGGCCAGCGCAGCTCGATCACCCGGCCGCTGGCGGGCAGGAACCCATGTTCGGGGTCCTCGGCGTACAGGCGGGCCTCGATCGCATGGCCGCGCGGGCGGACCGAGGCCTGGTCGAAACCCAGCCGCTCGCCGGCCGCGATCCGCAGCTGGTCCTCGACCAGGTCGCGCCCCATGACCGCCTCGGTGACCGGGTGCTCGACCTGGAGCCGGGCGTTCATCTCCAGGAAGAAGAACCCGCCGTCATCGGTCAGGAGGAATTCGACCGTGCCTGCCCCGACGTAGCCCGCTGCGCCGGCCACCGCCACGGCCGCCGCCCCCAGGGCCTCACGCAGCTCCCGGCTCACCGATGGCGCGGGCGTCTCCTCCACGATCTTCTGCTGGCGCCGCTGGGCGCTGCAGTCGCGCTCTCCCAGGTGGACGCCGTGGCCGTGCGCGTCGAACAGGACCTGGACCTCCACGTGGCGCGGGCTCTCCAGGAGACGCTCGAGGATGAGCCGATCCTCCCCGAAGGCCGCTTTCGCCTCGCGCCGGCTGGCCGCCAGCTCGCTCGTCAGCTGCTCGGCCAAGCGCGCGACCCGCATGCCCTTGCCGCCTCCGCCTGCGGCGGGCTTGACCAGCAGCGGGAATCCGATCTCCGCGGCCGCCTCGGCGAGGGCGGCGTCATCCTGGGCCGGACCATCGTAGCCGGGCACCACTGCCACGCCGTGTCGGACGGCGAGCCGGCGCGCCGCCGCCTTGTCGCCCATGGCCCTGATGGCGTCGGGCGGGGGCCCGATCCAGATCAGGCCGGCCGCGGCGACGGCCGCGGCGAAGTCGGGGTTCTCGGCCAGGAAGCCGTACCCGGGATGGATCGCATCCGCGCCAGCACGGCGGGCAGCGTCGAGCACGGCCTCGGCGTCGAGGTAGGCGCTGATGGGCAGCGCAAGATCGCTGCCCTCCGGCGGCGGCTCGTCGGACGCGTGGACGCGGACCACGCGCATTCCGAGCCGGTGGACGGTCCGCCCAATCCGCTCCGCGATCTCCCCCCGATTGGCGATCAGGACGGCGCCGATTTGACGCGCGCGGCCGTCCGCTGGCGAGCCGGTGACCGCTTCCAGCGCGCCGCGGGGGATGCGCATCCGGCCGCCGACCCGGGTCCCGGGCAACCGGCCGCCGGCGATCCAGCGTTGGACGGTGCGGACCGTGACCCCGAGCTCCTGGGCGACTTCGCGGGGCGTCAGCTCGTCGCGCACGTCGCGATTGTCGCAGGCGCCCGTCGGGTGGGTTGGGCCGCCTCAGTCGGGCCGCCTCAGTCGGGCTGCCTCAGTCGGGCCGCGTCCTCCAGGACGGCTCGCGCTTGTCGAGGAACGCGGACAGCCCCTCCTGGCCCTCCGGGCTGGTGCGCTGACGCGCGATGGCGGCCACAGTCAAGGCCCGGGCCTGCGCCGATGGCTGGCCGCGGAGACGCCGAAGGAGCGCCTTCGCCTCACGAACCGCGGTCGGTCCGGCGGCCAGAATCTCGTCCAGGAGCTCCGTCAGCAGCCGGTCGAGGGCGGCCTCGTCGGCCACCACCTCGTGCACCAGACCGATCTCCCGCGCTCGCCCAGCATCGAATCGGCTCCCGGGCAGGAACAGCGCGCGCGCCTGGCTTTCGCCGATCTTGGCGACCGTGTAGGGGCCGATGACCGCCGGCAGGATCCCGAGCCGGGTCTCGGTGAAGCCGAAGGTCGCGTCCGCGGTCGAGACGACGATGTCGGACACGGCGCACAGGCCCATGCCGCCCCCCAGCGCCGCGCCCTGGACGCGGGTCACGACCGGGACCGGGCAGGTGTCCATGGTCTCGAGCATCGTGGCCATCCGGCCCGCGTCGGCCTCGTTGGCCGCGACGTCCATGTCGGCCGCGGCGCGCAGCCACGCAACGTCGGCACCGGCACAGAACACCGAACCTTCCCCGGCCAGCACCACGGCTCGCAGGGTCTCGGGTGGCTCGGTCGCGAGTGTCGCGAAGGTATCGGTCAGCGCCGCGATGAGGTTCGCATTGAAGGCATTGCGCACCTCGGGCCGCGCCAGCACGACGCGGGCCACCGTCCCCGACCGCTCGAGGCGCAGCGGCCCGCTCATCGGTGGCCGCGATGGAACGGGCCCGCCACCGCCCGGACGCTGCCCAGCAGCGGCTCGGCGAGCCAGCGTGCCTCCACGTCATCCGGGAGCGGAGGCAACGGGCCGCCACCACCCACCAGGCCCAGCAGGAGGGCCCATCCACCCCCGTTGTCGCTCTCGACCAGGTAGGCCTCCCGGATCCCCGGCCAGCCGGCGAGGTCGGCAGCCAGCCGGCGTTCCGCCTCGCGTGCCTCCGGGCCCGGCAGCCGTACCCGGATCGAGTGCCCGCCCTCGGCGGAGGCGAGCGGTTCGTCGCTGCCTGGCAGGCGGCCGGCGGCCAGGTCTGCGATCTCGTCCGGTTCGAAGCGGTAAGGGATCGGCCCGGCGGGATCCAGAATCACGGGCAGCCCGGCCGCAGCCAGGTTGGAGAGGGCGATCCTCGCCGGCAGCGCCAGGGAGCTGGACCCCAGCGGCGACCAGGCGGCCATCGCCGCGTGCGAGCCGAACGCCACGCTCACCGACGACCCGTCCGGGGCGCGTGCCAGCAGGACGCCGACCTCCACCTCTTGCTCGTCGTCGACCACCTGCTCGACGGCCTCGCGGGTCTCCTTCTCGGCCCCCGGTGGTACGGGGAGGAGCAACGTGGCCGACCCGATCGCCCGGTAAAACGCGTGGAGCGGGGCCGGATCATCACCCCCCTCCGCGTCCCGGGCCGCGATGGCCGCCTCGTACAGGGCAGCCGCGCTCTCTTCCAGGGTCCCGCTTGGGACGCCGCGGGCATGGGAGCCGGGGAGTGGCCGGTCCCCTGCCGGACGCTCGGTCAACCCCACCAGCCTATGGTAGGTGGGCGGTGGGTCAGGCTCAGTCCTCCGAACGCTCCGGCGGCTCCGTCGGCCACGTCCTCTCGGCAGACGGAGTTGCCGATGCCGGCGGGGTTGCGCCAGCCGGCGTTTCGGATGCCTCTGCCTTTGGAGCTGCCTGAGCCGTCGCCGCGGCCACGGGTGCCGCCGCGCGTCCGCGCCGCTGGGCGCCGAACAGAACCGTGATCAAACCCACCGCGGCGACGATGATGCCGGCCCACGGTTGGTAGGCATCCAGCCAATCCATGAGCGTGAACTGGAAGCCAAGGCTGGGCAGCACCAGCGAGCCGACGCCGAGAATGACGAGGAGAACACCCAGGCTGATCATCGCGTAGTCCCTCCGTGTGGCTTCGGGCGTAGCCGAACCAAGAGTCTAGCCGTCTCGGTCCTGTCGACGCTACCTACCGCTCCGATCCGCGTGCCGAGCCGGTGACCACCGTCTCGGTCGAATTCGACAGGTGACAGACCAGGGTTTGCTCGCCTTCGCCCCAGGCTTCCTCGGTCGGGCCGACGTACGACGCGAACCATACCGAGGTGAAGTAGTCGTGGCCCACGTACGTCTCAAACGCCGGCGTACACAGCCCTTCCGCGAAGGCGTCCACCTCGTCCACCGACGGATAGTCACCGTCGGGCAATGAGCCGACGAAGAACACCTCATACGTGTGCGCGTCGGCGCACGGCACCGCCGCGACGGCGTTCACTTCCTCTCCGTCGCCGAAGTCGAAGCAGTCCCCAGCGACCAATTCGGTCCAGTGGATAGACCCCGATGACGTGATCTGGCCCGAATCATCTCGCTGTGCGGCGCTGATCAAGCCGTACGCCACGGAGCCGATGGCGAGTACCCCGATACCGATCGCGACCCACGGAATCCGTCGCCGGCGGTCGTCCGCCGGTACCGGCGCGGCGAAGGGACCTGTCGCGGCGAAGGGACCCGCCGCCTGGGCCGACGTCGGGGGCTGCTCCCCGCGACCCAGGCCGCAGCGCTCGCAGGCAGTGGCGGCGGCAGGGTTGGACGCGAAGCAGCGGTTGCATACCCAGCGGCCGTCCTGGGCCAGCGTCACGGGAGGGGAGGCTGAATCCCCTGCCGGAGGTGGTCGGGGTGGCCCGGCGTCGTCCGCCGATTCGACAGCGGATTCAGATGCGGTCGGAACGCCTTGCGCCGCGCCGCGGGCCTGGCCGCATGTCGGACAGACGTCCAGATCCACCGGACTCGACGTGTAGCAGCGATTGCATATCCAGCGCTCGCTCATCGCACGATGCCTCGCTCGTGATTGTACGTGGCCTACATCCGGAACACGCCGAAGCGCGTCTCACCAATCTCCGCATTCAGCGCGGCGTTGATGCCCATGGCCAGCACCCGCCGCGTGTCCATCGGATCGATCACCCCGTCATCCCACAGCCGGGCTGTCGAGTAATACGGCGAGCCCTGGCGCTCGTATTCGTCCAGGATCGGTGCCTCGAACGCGTCGCGTTCGGCATCGGTCTGAAACCCGCCGCGCACCGTGGACAGGACCCGGGCCGCCTGCGCCCCGCCCATGACGCTGATCCGGGCGTTGGGCCACATCCACAGCTGCCGCGGTCCGTAGGCACGGCCCGCCATCCCGTAGTTCCCGGCACCGAATGAGCCGCCGATGATGACCGTGAATTTCGGCACCGCCGTGGTCGACACCGCGGTCACCAGCTTGGCCCCGTCCTTGGCGATCCCGCCGGCCTCGTACTCGCGGCCGACCATGAAGCCGGTGATGTTCTGGAGGAACACGAGCGGGATGCGTCGCTGCGACGCGAGCTCAACGAAATGGGCGCCTTTCAAAGCCGAGGCGCTGAACAGAACCCCGTTGTTGGCCAGGATCCCAACCGGGTAGCCCTCCAGCCGGGCGAAGCCGCAGACCAGGGTCTCCCCGTACCGTTCCTTGAACTCATGGAACTCCGACTCATCGACCAGGCGAGCGATGACCTCCCGCACGTCGTACGCCACCCGCGGATCCGCCGGGACCACCCCAAACAGCTCCTCGAGTAGGACCGATGGTGGCCGC
>DASWJA010000142.1:0-1813 GCA_036397375.1 Candidatus Limnocylindria bacterium | reverse complement strand
TACAGATTGCGGTCTCCCGGAGATGTCCCGTCGGGGTCATCGAGCTCTTGCCAGGCGCTCGTTCCGGGTCGCGGACCCACGGTGAGCTGCCAGCGGTCGCCGAGGGCAGGCACCCCGTCAGTCTGGCCGCCGTACAAGGTGAACAGGCCGCCATCGGTCCACCAGCAGGCGTGGAGGCAGCGCCTGATTGGCACCTCTCCGGCCGGCGTCTCGTCGGTCCACGCGCCAGACGTAAAGTCGTAGGCGCGCGTGTCCGAAAAGCGCGCGCCTTCGCTGGTGAAGCCGTGGCTGATCCACAGCCGCCCATCGGGACCGACCGCCGCGCAGCTCCCGTATCGGGCGACGGGACGATCACCGTTGTCCGGCAGCTGCTGCCAGCTGTCGGCGACCGGGTCGTAGGCCCACAGGTCGTTGAAGAAGCTGATGTCTTGGCCGGCAAAGATGACGAGCCCCACCCCCACCACCCACGCGGCGTTGTGCCCGAAGCGGGCCGGTGGCCCGCCGCTCAACTGCTGCCACGCGTCAGCAGAGAGGTCGTAAGCCCACAGGTCGCCGTAGGAGCCCGGGCCGGTGACGTCGCGGCCGCCGAACAGGTACGCCACCTCTCCTTCGGCGTCCACGGTCCAGGTGTGATCCTCGCGGGGCGCCGGTGCGCTGCCAGACGTGGGGAGCTCTCGCCACGCGATTGTTCTCTGGGTCGGAACTGCTGAGGGCGAGGCCGACGCGATTGGGGTGGGCGAGGCAGCGGCCTCCTCCGACGCGAATGGCGTTGGCGACGCGACGCAGGCCGTCAGGGCCGTGAGGGCCGCCGCGACCAGGACGACCAGGGTGGCGCGCCGGCCGGACTGGCTCGGCATCGGCCTGGTGCTACCCGTTTCCAAAGAGCGGGATCTTGGCCCCATTGATGGCGCTCGTGGCGTCGCTGACCAGGTGCCGAATGGTGGCCGAGATCTCCTCGGGCGTCGTCCAGGTCGCGGTCTTGGAACTCGGCTCGGTGTCGCGCTGGTGATCCACGTCGATCGTCTTGACCAGGACCAGGTTCACGGTCGTTCCCGTCCCCGCCACCTCGCGCGCCAGCGTGCCCAGAAGAGCCTCCTGGCCGGCCTTCCCGATGGCATACGGCGCCACGTTTTTCGTCGGTGCCGAAGCGAGCGGCGAGGAGACGGCCACGATCCGACCCCAACCTCCGGCCGCCATGCGCGGAATCACCGCGCGGGTGATGTTGAGCGTCGTCCACACGTGCTGGCTGAGCATTGCCGTGACCTCGGCGTCGCGGGTGCTGACCACCGGCTCGCCGCCCTGGTAGCCACCCACCAGGTGGACCAGGATGTCCACTTTCCCGAACCGATCGGCGACGGAGGCAACGGCCTTGTCCGCAAGCGCAGCCTTCCTCAGGTCAGCCGCAAGTGCCATCCATCGGTCCTCCGCCAGCCGCAGCTCCGCGCCGAGCGCCTTCAGCGGACGCAGCCGGGAGCCGACCAGCGCCAGCCGCATGCCGGCCGCGGCCAGGTCACGAGTGACGAATTGGCCCAACCCTCCGGCTGCCCCGGTGATGATCGCGACCCGCTCAGGCTGCGCCGTCGGCGACCTCCTCGATCTCGGCGATCAGCTCCGGGGCCATGCCCTCCACGATCGGGCGGTCCAGCTGCTCGGACAGGTGCTCGTAGCCGGCCAGGTCGATGTAGTGGCCGGACCGGCTGGCCTTGGTAGACAGGTAGAACACGTTGTGCTCGTTGGGCGGCACGACCAGCGGAATCCGCCCGGTGATGCGGATGCCATGCTGCTCCAGCCCGGCGATCTTGCGCGGGTTGTT
>DASWJA010000141.1:0-12578 GCA_036397375.1 Candidatus Limnocylindria bacterium | reverse complement strand
GGTGTCGAGGCGCCGGATCCGCTTGGCGAGCGTTTCGAGGACCCGCATCTTCAGGCCCGGGAACTCGTCCATCAGGCTGTGGAAGTCGCGGTGGGCGAGCACCAGCAGCCGACAATCCGTCACGCATACCGCGGTTGCGGTTCGCGGACCCTCGGCGACCAACGCGATCTCCCCGAAGAACTCGCCCGGACCGCGGATGGCGAGCTCTGCCCCGTCGCGTTCGACCCGGACCTGACCGCTGACGATGATGAAGAGCTCCTGGGCCGTGTCCCTCTGGCTGAACAGGACGCGACCGGCAGGCAGGTCGACCTCCTCGACCAGCATCCCGAGCCGCTCGACCGACCGCTCGTCGCACAGGGCGAACAGCGGGACCGTCTTCAGCAGCTTCAGCTTCTCGTCGGTGGCCACGGCGCCGTGTCTCCCTCTGGACCGATTCGACCTGCAGCATAGCAACTGAGGAGCGTGAATCGAACCCCTCCCCGAACCCGGCCGGTATGTTTGCTGGGATGACTCGAAACCGGTCGCACGCGCGCCTCGCGTGTGGCCTGCTGGCAGCACTCCTGCTGGCTGCCGCCTGCCAGGCCGATACCGCATCGCCGCGGCCCGGCCCCTCATCCGGCGAGTCGCCCTCGGCCAGCCCAGGCCGGCCCGCCGCCGACCTGACGATCAGCGAAGCCCTTCGAGCCGCCGTCGAGCCGGCGGGCATCCGGCAGCACCTCGACCAGCTGCTGGAAATCGCCGAAGCGAACGACGGAATTCGCGCCGCCGGCACCCCGGGCTACGCCGCATCGGTTTCGTACGTCGCGGACGAACTGCGCGCCGCGGGCTACGCGGTGACCGTGGATGAGTTCACCTTCCCGTTCTTCATCGAGACGGCTCCCGCGGAGCTCGCCGTCAACGGCCAGACGTTCGTTGGCGCCGACCACCTCCACGCGCTGATCTTCTCCGCCTCGGGCGACATCACGGCCCCGGTCGTGGCGGTGGCCGTCAGCGACGATGGCCGGCCCATCGGCTCCGGAGGATGTGACTCCGACGACTGGGTCGACTTCCCCGCCGGAGCCGTAGCCGTGGTCGGCGCAGGGCCGTGCGGCCGGCGGCAGATGGTGGACCACGCCCAGACCGCGGACGCCGCGGCGCTGATCGTGAGCTCACCGGCGTATGAACCGGGCAGCCTGCGGCGCCCAACCCTGCTGAGGCCGGATGGGATCGACATTCCGGCGGTCTACGCCTCCGGTCCCGCCGGAGCTGCCCTGCGGCAGGCCGCGGCCCAGGGCTCATCGATCCATCTGTCGGTCCATACCCTGATCGAAGACCGCATCACCGCCAACGTCATCGCCGAGTGGCCTGGTATCGGCCCCGGCAACGTCGCCGACGAGGTGGTCATGGTGGGTGGCCATCTTGATTCGGTGCTCGACGGCCCTGGTATCAACGACAACGGCTCGGGCACGATGACCATCCTCGAGATGGCCCAACAATTGGCCGAGCTGGAGCCGACCCCCCGCACCGTGCGGTTCGCGTTCTGGAGCGCCGAAGAACTCGGCCTGTACGGGTCGCGCGACTGGGTGAGTCGCCAGTCGGACGACCAGCTGCACGCGATCATCGCGTACCTGAACTTCGACATGCTCGCCTCGTCGAACTACGGCCGGTTCGTCTACGCCCCGGCGGGCACCGCCGATTCCGAGGCGATCACTGCCGCCTTCGAGGCCTACTTCGACACCGTTGGCCTGACGTACGAGACCCTGGACCTGGGCGGCGGCTCGGACCACGCCCCGTTCGACGACGCACGGGTCCCCAACGGCGGGCTCTTCAGCGGGGCCACCGAGCTGAAGACGGATGCGCAGACGGAGCTCTTCGGGGGCGAGGCACATGAACCGATGTCGCCGTGCTACCACCTCGCGTGCGACACGATGGATGAGATCAACGACAACGCGCTGGACGAGATGTCCGACGCGGCCGCCCACGTCCTGATGTTGCTGCTGTTGACCGAATAGCCCGCACGGTTCTCAGCGCAGCACCAGCAGCCAAGTGAGGTCGGCGGCGACCACCGCGGCCCAGAAGCCCATGACCAGGCGCGGGTAACGAAGGATGCACCGGGTCCGGTCCAGCCCGTGGAATAGCGCCCGTCCGTAAAGCACCAGCGCCGCGCTTCCCACTGCCAAGACCATGATCGGCGGCGACACGAGCCACGCAATAAGGGCCGCCGTCCCCAGCTTGCAGAACGTGAAAGCCGCTCTCTCGTACTTCTGGGCGGGGGTAAGCGGCGGGTGTACATCGGGGCCGGCATCCACGACCCCGGCCGGCACGTGTCCTGCCACTGTCGTCATCGAACCACTCCCAGACCATCCAGCTGGACCAGCTGTCTGGCGGCCACCTGCCCGGCGCTGGTCCGTTGCCGGAGGTGCCCGAAGAGCTGCCGCGCGCAAAATGGGATGCGGACCGGATCGGTCTCGCCATCGGTCGAGGCGACATGGACGCAGCACTGCTGCAACCGCTCGATGTTCAGGGTCCAGGCGTCCATGAATGACTTCACGGTCAGCCGCTTGACCCGCTTCATGAGGATCTCGACCGCCCGGTCGCGGTGGAGCAGCGCGTCGCCGAAGACCCGCAGGAAGTTGCCGACGCCGAGGTCGCAGATCTCGCAGATGTTGATCAGGTAGTCGATCAACTCCGGTCGGCTGACGGTCGTCGTCTCGCTCATCATCGCCAGCACGTTCGTCCACAGCTCGTCGTCGGCGGTGATCCGATTGCTGACCAGGCCGAGATTCGCCTTCAAGCGTTCTATCCCCACCATTTGGGCCACGGACTTGTACTCGCCGTTGTCGCCCTTCACGAAGAAGCCAATGGCGCAGCAGTCCGGATGGCTGCATGGCAGGGCAATGAGGTCTTCCGCAGACGCCATGCCATCGGTTTGCGGCCCAAGGCGCTTCAGCACGCCCGTCGTGGTCATGCGATGGAGCGGATCGATCGGGTTGGCGCGGCCGGAGCCGAAGACCGGCTGGTAGGCGACGCCGCCGATGTAATCGGTGTCGAACGCGTACTGCGCCACTCGGCCGACCTCGTGGTCGTTGACGCCTTGGGCCACGACCATGGTCAGCGTGGTGAATATCCGTGCAGCCGATAAGCGCTGGATCGCCAGCTCTTTCATCTCGCGCAGATCCTCGCCGCGGTGGAACAGATGTGTCGCCAGGTCGAATCCGTCGAACTGGAGGTAGACCTCCAGCCGGTCGTGGAGGGCGGCCAGCTCGGCGAGGAACCGGTCGTCCTTCACGATCCGGATGCCATTCGTGTTGAGTAGGACGCGCGTGACCTTTCGTGCGGCGGCCTCCTTGATGATCTCGACGATTTCCGGGTGAACGGTGGGCTCTCCCCCGGACAGCATCAGGACATCGATCTTGCCGCCTTCCCGCTCAATGGCGGCGTCGAGGCTGAGCAGAATGTGGGGCAGGCGCGCGTATCGGCCCACGTTCGTCCCGCTGGCAGCGAAGCAGGTGGGGCAGTTCAGGTTGCAGTGCTCGGTGACGTCGATCAGCAGCACGCACGAATGCTGGGTCTGGAGATCACCCAGCCCGTTGGCGTAGCCCATCGGAATGGGCAGCACGTTATCGGGCGTATCCGGAATGATCTCGCGGGTCGGCGTACGCCACTGTTGGAGGTACTCCCAGAGGGGGTAGTCCTCGTCGTAGAGACTGACTACCTCCCCATGACCTCGCTGGCAGTGCCTTCTTAGATAGACCGATCCGTCCTGGAGGACGAGGTTGCCCTGCAGGATGTCCGTGGCGTAGTCGACCTCTCGGTCCGGGTTCTCGCTGAAGCAATACCCGCACACGGTAAGGACCATCCGCAGCGGGGTGTATCGACGCAGGGCAAGCGGTCGAGCGACAGCCATCTTCAGACTCCCGTCAACAATGGCGACATGCATATCCCCGTGACCGTGAGCCATCCGAGGACCGGCAGGGCGTAGGCGAGATAGGGGACCTGCACTTGGTACCGATGCACCGCGATGACCGACACGGCGGCCAGCGCGGCGATTGCGGGCGCCAGAAAAGCTACTGCGCCGTAGCCGTACGCGGAGTTGGCGAGGGCTACCCACAGCAGTCCAAACGTGCTGAGAACTGCCAACGCCAGGACCACAACCCAAGCTCCACCCGAGGCGGCCCGAGTCAGAGCGATGCCGATACCGATGGCCACCAGACCCGTGATGAGGTAGCTGAGAGTGGCGAGTCCCCCACCTCCGGTCGAGTAGAGGCCAGACCAGATAACGAAGGTCGCGAGCCCCCCGATGGCAAGGAGCGCCAGGGTAAACCGCCCATATCGTGGTCGGGCATCCGCCGCCGCCTCCAGAGCGGCGTTGGACATCGCCCAAGCCTCCTCAATCGCACTTGGGTTGTGCCCTGCCTTGATTAGCTGATCGGTGATCGCCTCGCGTGTGTAGCGATCCCGGTTCTGCTGGATGTAATCGGCAATCTGTTCGTTCACTGACTTCTTCCTCCAGGGTTCAGCGCGTCCGCTGTGACCGCATAGCAGGGCTCAGTTATCGGGGCCTCCTTTGGCCAGCACGGGCATCGGAGTCGGAAGGCGGTAAGCGTCGGTCCAGATCCGGCGCAGGAAATACAGCACGAGCAGCGCGATAAGCGGCATGAGCACGAGCTGCGGGCCGGTCAGGCCCGCGAATTGGACCTCGTTGCCGCGGACCCATTCAACATTGAATCGGAAGATTCCATACACCAGCAGATACGCCTTCAACGTGTCGCCCCGAACCGGCAGCATCGGTGACCACCGCCATAACACCACGAACGCAGCCACCTGGAATCCGATTTCGTACAGCATGGACGGATGCATAGGACCGTCGCAGCCAGGGCAGCGTAAGTAAGCGGCAGCCGCCTCCGGGGACACGGTGATGCCCCACGGCAAGTCGGTCGGCGTGCCCAACGGCAGCTCCGAGAGGAAACATCCGACTCGACCGATTGCGAGCGCGAGCGGTATGGCCACCACGTAGTAGTCGCCGGTCGAGACTCGGTATCCGAGTGCCCGCTTGGTCAAGATGATGGCTGCGTACCCGCCAGCCAGCCCGCCAATAATGCTTCTTGGACCGTGTGTGACCACATAGGTGAACGGGAGGCCTGCGGCCTGGACCTCATCGATCACCTCCCAAGAGGTGATGAGCCGGGCACCCAGGGCCCCACCGACAATCGCCGCGAGGCTGATCGTGATGATCCGTGGGTCGAGGATCTGATCCCTGCGCAGGGCTCGGTAATAGAGTGCCACCCCTACCACCAGGCCGAGCAGGGTGAAGAAATCGTGCGTGCCGATCGTTATGGGGCCGAAGCGGGCGAGCACCGGGTACATCGGAGTCGATCCTCGACCTACATCGCTGAGGTCGGACTACGGAGGTTCACAGCGCCGCCAGCACCTCCTCCAGGCGCGTGGTGGCCTCGGCAGGAGTCGTGTCCGAGCCAAACCAGATCGGGTCGCCGAACACGATCTCCACCTCGCCGCGAAGCGAGGTCCCGTTGTGGTTGCTGTTCCGCGTCCCCGGCCAGAAGGCATCGAGCCATGACATCCGGTTGATCCGCAGCTTGGTGGGCACCACGGCGGTCGCGCTTTCCACGGCCACCAGTCCGGTACCGGCCAGGAACGGCTGCATCGGCCCCCCAACGGTCAGCTTGCCCTCGGGGTAGATGAGGATGCTGAAGCGCCGATCCAGCCGGGCGCCGAGCAGCTCGAGGCTCCGCCGCACGCCGCCCTCACGGGCGATGGGAAACGCGTTGGCCAGCATCCCGCCGGCCAGGGCCATGGCCGGGTTGCTCCATACCCGCTCCGCCGACGCGGCCACCGAGAGGCGCCAGCGCCACGCGAACGGCAGCGACGACATGACGATCTGGTTGTCGGTGTGCAGGCAGTGGTTGGAGGCGAAGATGACCGGGCCCTCGAGACCCACGAGGTTCTCCTGGCCGCGGATGCCGATTCGATAGAACAGGTTGAGGACCGGCGCAGTGATCAGCTCTTGGACGGCCATTCCCAGCGCCCGGGGCAGCGGATTGAGCGGCCAGCCCAGAATCCCCGAGTCGTGGGGCAGCTCGCGCGAGGCGTCCACCAGCGCCGCGATTTGACCCACCGTGGCCTCCGGATCCAGGGCCGAGTCGTCCACAAAGACCCCGAGCTCTTCCTCGATGACTCCCAGCAGCTCCACCCGCTGAAGGGAGTCCATGTTCAGGTCCGAGGACAGCCGGGCGGTCGGCAGCACGGCTTCAGGCGGAACTTCGGCGATGGACGCCACCAACGGGATCAGCGCACCCAGCGTCGTTCCATCGCCGACCGGGACCGCAGCCTGCCGGTCCGAGATGGCCGCCTCGGCGGGAACCGAACGCGCCCCGGCGTTGGCGGCAAGTTCGGTCAGTTTCTCTCGCACCACGTGCTTCTTGACTTCCAGCTTGCTGCTGCGAGGCAGGTCCTCGTCCGGCCACAGCGTGTGGGCACGGATCTGCTGGTGCGCTCCGAGCTTCAGGTTCGCGTCGCGAATCGCCGCCTCGGCTTGCGACGGGTCGTCCATCAGCAGCACGGCGTGGATCTTCAGGTTCGGTCCGAGCGGGAAGCCGACGACCGCCGCATACCTGATCCGCTCGTCGCGGGCCAGGATGGCCTCGATGTCCTTGGGATAGACCTTCGTCCCGTCGGGCATGGCCAGCATGTCCTTTTTCCGGCCACTCAGCGTGAGAAAACCCTCTGGGCTCAGCTCCCCGAGGTCGCCGGTGTGGTACCAGCCATCCGCGTCGACGGCCTCCGCCGTCTTTGCGGGCTCCTCCCAATAACCAGCAAAGACGTTCGGGCCGCGGACCATCACCTCCCCGTCGTCCGCGATCCGCATCTCGACCCCGGGGATGACCTCGCCCACGCTTCCAATCCGGTTGCGATCCTTCCGCGTGAAGCTGACCAGCGGACCCAGCTCGGTGGCGCCGTAGCCCTGGAGGATGTCAAGCCCCATGTCGGCCCATCGACGGCCCAGGTCGGGGTCCATGGCGGCACCGCCCACGCCGATCGTGTGGAGCCGCCCGCCAAAGCTGCGCAGCACCGGTCGGAAGAGCAGCCGCTTGACGAGGCGCGGGGCGTGCGCGGCCCAGCGATGGAGCCTCTCGAACGTGGCGCGCTTGCCGCCCTGGTCCACCTTGCGCTCGATGGCGTTGTCCAGCAGCTTCAGCCCCTGCGGGACGATGAGCAGGATGCTCACCTTGAAGTCGCGGAACGTCCGGAGCAGGACCGACGGCTGGCGGCTGACCGGATACACGATGCTGGCGCCGGCGTGCATCGGGGCCAGGAAGCCGGGCGACTGCTCGAACATGTGCGACAGCGGCAGGACGGAGAGCATCCGCTCGCTGGGCCCGAGTGGGAAGATCTTGAGCAGCGCCTGCACGTTGGAGGTCAGGTTGCGGTGGGTGAGCATGGCCCCCTTCGGCTCACCGGTGGTGCCCGACGTGAAGACCACCTCCACCAGGTCGTCTGGACCGATGTCGGCGGCCGGCAGCGGCTCCGCCCGCCGGGCCAGGTCCGGAATCCGCTCGATGAGCAGCACCGGCAGCCCCAGGCCGGCCGCCTGCGCCGCGGTCTGGGCCGATGCCAGGACCAGGCTGGCGCGGGTCTTGGCTGCCACCTTGACGGCGAAGTCGGGCGCGCTCCGCACGTCGAGTGGGACGAGAACGATACCGGCATGCACGGCGCCCAGGAAGCTGATGCCCCACTCGGGGCGGTTGACGGCCCAGATGATGGCCCGATCGCCCGGCTCAAGGCCTCGGTCGCGGAGGACGCGTGCCACCCGCGGCACGAGCCGGCCCAGGTCGCGGTAGCGCGTGACGCGGGTCCGGAACCCGGGTCGGATCAGCAGGAAGGGCTTGCGGTCGAAGCGCTTGACCGAATCCTGGACGAGTTCGAGAACGGTCTCCATCGTCACTCCGGGTCAGCCCGACCGGCCGGTGGCGGCCTGGCGGGCGAGTCCCGCCAGCGCGGTCGAGGCGCCCTCACGCATCGGCCGGTAGTGGCTGAAGGCGATGATATCCACGTCCAGGTGGGTCAGGCGTTGAACCGATGCGCGAGCCTGGGCGTGGTCGTGACTGAAAATCGGGCTGGCGAAGGCCAGCTTTCCGAAGCGAACCTGGAGCACATCGCCCGTGAACAGGATCCGCGGCCCCCGCGCGTACAGGCATACACTGCCCGGCGTGTGGCCTGGGGTGTGGATCACTTCCAGGCCCCCCAGGACGGGGAGCACGTCTCCGTCGCGCAGGGGCGCCGCCGCTCCCGGATGGGGCGTTACGTACTGCAGCAGATGGCCGAGCCGCGTGCCGCCCTGCGGGGCAGCCAGCGCCTCTCGCAGGGTGAGGCTCACGCCCTCCAGGTCGGCTGGATGGACGAAGACCTCGATCCGGTCCTCGTCCAGCAGCTCACGCACGCCGCCCACGTGGTCGGGATGGCCGTGCGTGCAGATGATCCGATCCAGCTCGTCGATCGAGCGGCCGATCTGGCGCAGGTAGCGCAGGAGTAGGGGTCGCGACCCGGCCAGCCCGGCGTCGATCAGCGTCAGCCGCTCCTCGGCGATCAGGAAGGCATTGGCGCCCAGCAGCTGGACGGAGTGAACGTGGGGGGCGATTTCCATCGGACTGCCGATTGTAATGACGGTGCACAGCGGCACCGCCAATTCGGTCCTGCGGTTGACCCGCCCATCGGTCGGGGCTAGCGTGGGCGCCCACTTCCGTCCCCTGGAGGAGACCGATGACCCGCCACCGCCCCCGGCGGCCCCTGCTGCTGCTCATGGTCGTGATTCTGGTCGCGATAGCCCCATCTATGGCGATGGCCAGAAAGGGTGTCGGCACCACCTCGGCGTCCGCCTGGGTCTTCGCCCCCAACCCGGTGGCCAGCAGCGGCAACCAGAACCTGCTCGACAACAAGGACGCCGACTCGGCGACCCTGGACGCGGAGCTTGTCCAGGTCACCCTCACCAACCTCGACGGCAGTGGGTACCTGAGCGGCACCTACGCCGTCGTGGTGAGCGAGACCGGCCCCCCGGCCTTCGAGACGGACGGCTCGTACCTGTACACCCGCCATGACGACCGGTTCGAGCAGGTCATGGCCTATTACTGGGTTACCGAGTCGCAGTTGTACCTGCGCTCGCTCGGGTTCGGCACCGGCCTGTACCCGGCCGTCAACGACGACGCCCAACGCGTGCGGATCAACCAGTGGGGCGTGGACAACTCGTTCGCGACCACCCATCCGCGCGACGAGATGCGGTTCGGTAAGGGTGGCGTGGACGATGCCGAGGACGCCGAGGTGATCCTCCACGAGCTCGGCCACCAGATCCACTTCAGCCAGGGCTTCGCCTTCGCCTCGTCAGAGGCCGATGCGATCAGCGAGGGGTTCGGCGACTACTGGGCCGCCACCGTCGCGACGGCGCTCGCCCCGGGACTGACCCCGGACGGGTGCATCGCCGACTGGGATTCCGTTTCGTACACCTCAACTACACCCCACTGCCTGCGCCGCGTGGACCTTGATCTCCACTATCCGGCCGACTTGAACGGCCAGATCCACCATGATGGGCAGATCTGGTCGCGAGCCCTGTGGGACATCCGGGGGGCGCTGGGGAACGTGACCGCTGATCGGATCATTCTCAACGGGCAGTGGAACTTCACCGGCACGACGATGCCGCAGCTGGCGACGGCGACCTGGGACTGGGCCAAGACGACGTACGGCAACGCGTCGGCCGAGGCGGCCGCGGTGTTCGCGGCCTTCGATGACCGCGGGATCCTCTAGGCGCTCGCCACCAGGCGCCGATACGAATCCAGGCGGGCGGGGCTGATCGCTCCGCTCGCTGCCGCCGCGGTGATCGCGCACCGCGGCTCCGGACCGTGGGAGCAGTCCGCGAATCGGCAGTTCCCGAGGTGGGGGCGGAGCTCCGGATAGCACCACGCCAGCTCGTCGGGCGGGATCTGCCACAGGCCCATCTGGCGCAGTCCGGGCGAGTCGGCCACGTGCCCGCCCATTGGTCCATTCACGGGCAGCAGCTCGGCCAGGGTCGTGGTGTGGCGTCCCTTGTGGAGCGCCTCGCTGATCGGCCCGGTGGCCAGGTTGAGGCCGGGATGGACGGAGTTGAGGAGCGTGCTCTTACCCACGCCCGAAGGACCTGCCACCAGGCTGATCCGCCCGGCCAGGCGTTCGCGGAGCTCGGCCACGCCCTGCCCGGTCCGCGCGCTGGCGTACAGGACCGGGTAGCCAATGCGCTCGTACGAACCGAACACGGCCTTCGCTGCCCGCGGTCCGCACAGGTCGAGCTTGTTGGCCACGATGAGAGTCTCAACTTGGTTGTGCTCGGCAATGACCAGGAAGCGGTCGAGCATACGGACGTGGGGGACCGGATCGGCGCACGCGAAGACGACGACCAGCTGGTCCAGGTTGGCGACCATCAGGTCCTCCTTCCAGGCGCCGCGGCCGCCCGGCTGGCGACGCGAGAAGCGGCTCCGCCGGGGGGCGACCTCTTCAATCAGGCCCTCGGCCTCGCGGAGGGGCGTGAGCGTCACCTGGTCGCCGATGACGACCAGGTCCTCGGACTGGCGCTCACGCTTCAGGCGGCCGCGGAGCTGGCACTCGTAGGTGCCGGATTCGGTTGTCACGGTGTAGAACCCGCTGCGCGCGCGCAGCACGGTCCCGCTGAGGGTGGAAACGGACAAGGGTGCGACTCCTTCGAGTGGGGAAAGTCCACGAGGAGCGCGCCCGCGAGCGCGGGGAGCGGCCGGCGGCCGGGTCAGGCCGGGAATGTCGCTCCGGGCAGGCGCGAGCGCGATCGGTCGAGGACAACAGAGGTCGTCATCGGTGCGTCTCCTTTCGCCTGCGAGTGATCAGGCTCCCGACGGTATCGGTCCGGGCGTCCAGTGTCAACGCGGCCGGCCGGGGCCATGGGTCCGGTTGACCGATGTCGGTGCAGGGAGGATGATGGTCGCATCCCCGACTGATTAAGTCGGATTAGGCACGAAATCGGGAGACGCATGGCCCTTCCCACCCCCACTCCGAACCCCGCCCTGACCCAGGTCCCCGCCGGCTACAAGTACGGATGGCACGACTCGGAGATGAAGCCCCTGCACGTCATGAAGAAGGGGCTCAACGCCGAGGTCGTGGAGGAGATCAGCCGGATCAAGGGCGAGCCGCAGTGGATGACCGATAACCGGCTCAAGGCGTACCGCCATTTCGAAAAGCGGCCCATGCCGACCTGGGGCGGGGACATGAGCCAGATCGACTTCCAGGACATCTACTACTACGTGACGGCCACCGACAAGGCGGTCCAGTCCTGGGACGACGTGCCTGACTACATCCGGCGCACGTACGACCGGCTGGGCATTCCGGAGGCCGAGAAGAAGTACCTGGCCGGGGTGGGTGGGCAGTACGACTCCGAAGTCGTCTACCACAACATCCGCGCCGACCTGGAAAAGCTGGGCGTCATCTTCCTGGGGACCGATGAGGCGCTCATCAAGTACCCCGAGATGTTCAAGGAGTACTTCGGCACTGTCATCCCGGCCAACGACAACAAGCTGGCCGCCTTGAACACCGCCGTGTGGAGTGGTGGCAGCTTCATCTACGTCCCGCCGGGCGTCCACGTCGAGCTGCCGCTGCAGGCCTACTTCCGGATCAACACCGAGAACATGGGCCAGTTCGAGCGGACGCTGATCATTGCCGACGAGGGGTCGAGCGTGCACTACGTCGAGGGCTGCACGGCCCCGTCGTACACGACCGCCAGCCTCCATTCCGCGGTGGTCGAGATCATCGTCAAAAAGGGCGCCCGGGTGCGGTACACGACCATCCAGAACTGGAGCCACAACGTCTACAACCTGGTCACCAAGCGCGCGGTGGCGCACGAGGACGCGGTCATGGAGTGGGTGGACGGCAACCTCGGATCGCACCTGACCATGAAGTACCCCAGCATCTATCTGGTCGGCGAGCGGGCCCACGGCGAGGTGCTGAGCATCGCCTTCGCCGGGAGTGGCCAGCACCAGGACGCGGGCGGCAAGGTCATTCACGCCGCCCCCAACACCACCAGCCTGATCACCTCCAAGAGCATCAGCATGGGAACCGGGCGGACCAGCTACCGGGGCCTGATCAAGGTCTACCCCGGCTCCAAGCGGTCGAAGTCGACGGTCCGCTGCGACGCCCTCATCCTGTCCGACGAGGCCCGCTCCGACACGTACCCGTACATGGAGATCGACGAAGAGGACGTCACCATCGGGCACGAGGCGACCGTCTCCAAGGTCGGCTCGGAGCAGCTGTTCTACCTGATGAGCCGCGGCCTGACCGAGTCCGAGGCGGCAGCCATGATCGTCAACGGCTTCATCGAGCCGATCGTCAAGGAGCTGCCGATGGAGTACGCGGTCGAGATGAACCGCCTCATTCAGCTCCAGATGGAGGGCGCGGTCGGCTAGACCGATTCCGCCCATGAGCCGATGACAACTGGCGCTCAGACCGCCACGCCGGTCCGCCTCTCCCCGGCAGCCTTCGACCCGTCGGCCATTGCGGCGCTGTCGAGCGCGCGCGGCGAGTCCGATTGGCTGCGC
>DASWJA010000140.1:0-2712 GCA_036397375.1 Candidatus Limnocylindria bacterium | reverse complement strand
CCCGAACTCCACCTCGCGCCGGACGCTCCCCGCGAAGATCTGGCGGTCGGGCTCCTGGAATACGAGTCCCACCTGCGTCGCCAGCTCGGCGACCCGCCGGCCCGACGCATCGGTACCGCCCACCCGCACCTGGCCCGAGGTGGGGCGCAGCAATCCGTTCAGGTGGCGAACCAGGGTCGTCTTCCCCGACCCGTTTTGGCCCACCAGGGCCACCGACTCGCCGGCTCCAACCCGCAGCGTGACACCGTCCAGTGCGCGCACTCCACCCGGGTACGTGTAGACGAGCTCCTCGACCGTGACCTCGATCACGCCGGCACCTCCAGCCGGCTCGGATCCACGCCCGCGGCCTCGGCCAGCCGACGAAGGCGGACCGATGTCGGAGGATCCACCCCCAAGCGCTCGAGAAGCGGGTCCGCGAGAATCGACTGCGCCGGGCCTTCCAGCGCCACCCGGCCCCGATCCAGGGCGACCACCCGCCCACAGATGGCGGCCAGCAGATCGGTCTTGTGCTCGGCAATCAGGATGGACGCGCCGCCCGCCGCCAGGCGGCTGATGGCCGTGCCCACCAGGCCCGTGCCCGCCGGGTCGAGGTGGGCCGTCGGCTCGTCCAGCACCAGGTGTTCAGGTTCCATCGCCAACAGGCTCGCTAGGACGACCAGCTGCCGCTGGCCGCCGGACAGATGCGCCGGGTCGCGCGCGGCGAGGTCCCCGATGGCCACTGCCTCCAAAGCCTGCACGGTGCGCGCCATCACCACGGTCCGCGGCAGGCCCAGGTTCATCGGTCCAAACGCGACCTCCTCGTAGACCGTCAAGCAGATCCCGCTGAGCTGGGCGCTGGCAAAGGCGATGCCCACCACGGCCGCCACCTCGCCGGGAGGCACGTCGGCCAGCCGCCGCCCCCCGACCGTCACCTGCCCGCTCAAGGCCCCGCCCATGGCCCGTGGCGCCAGGCCGGCCGCGACCAGACACGTGGTGGTCTTGCCGGCCTCGTTGGCACCCACCAGGCCCACCACCTCGCCCGGACCCAGCACCAGCGAGACGTCCACCAGGGACGGCGCCTGCGCCCCGGCGTAGCGGTAACTGACCGCTTCCAGGCTCAGCACGGCGCCAATGCCACAAGCCCGCTCACCCCAGCCACCCCGCCAGGCCAGCCACGATGAGCACCGGAATGCTGAGGACCATGAGCCAGCGCGCCACTCGTTCGGCGTCGCGGTCCGCGGGTGCCCATAGCAGCGACCGGCGTCCGGGACGCGAGAAGCCGCGCGCCTCGAGGGCCATCGCCCGTTCCTCGACCTCTCCGATCGAGCCCAGCAGGACGGGCCCGACCAATGGGACGAGGCCTCGGAAGCGCCGCCACAGGCTGCCCTCGGTGTCGAGGCCGCGCGCGCGCTGCGCATCCGCGATCTGCGCTGCCCGCTCGACGATGGCCGGCACGGTGCGCACCGATGCGCTGACGACGAAGGCGACCCGGGCGCTCACGCCCCGCCGCTCCAAATCGACCACCAACGAGCCGATGGGTGTGGTGAGGTAGAACAGCACCAGTGCGCCGGTGATGGCCCCCAGGCGGACCAGGGTCTCGATCGCGTAGGCCAGCCCTTCGGCGGTCGCTGTGACCGGGCCGATCCGGAACAGGACACTGGCACCCGACGGGAAGAAGAACAGATTGACCACCAGGACGCTGATCGCCAGTGGCAGCGCTACGACCAACCCCACGCGGAGCAGCCGCAGCAGGATCCCGGCCACTGCGGCGGGAACCATGACCGCCACCAGGGTGAGCGCCACCGGGCCCAGGACGCCGCCCAGCAGGGTGGCGTTGACGGCGGTGACGGTGGCCGCCACCAGCCGGGTCAGCGGGTTGAGCCGATGCCAGGCCGTCGGCGCGGGCGGGACCAGGAACGCCGGCGCCGCCGGCTCGGCGGCGACGGTCAGCCCGGCGCCTCCTGGCCGCCTGCGGGTGGCGCGCTTTCCTCGATCAGCTGCTCGCCCTGCGGGAAGCGGGCCTTGAGGCGGACCGCCATGGCCACCACGATCAGGTACACGATGACGAAGGTCGTCGCCTTGTCGATCGGGTCGCTGATGAGCCCCTGTCCGGTGGTCGCGGCATAGATGTCCACCCCGGCCTGGCGGAAGGCGGCCACCAGGAAGTCGGTGCCGGCGCCGGTCACCCCGCCGAACACGCCCGCCGCGATGGGCGCGCTGATGAGGGCGGCCACGATCCCGGTCGCCACCCCGGTCACGACTGCGTAGGCGGCCGTCAGGTCACGCCGCCCGAAGAGCAGCGCGAAGACCCCCAGCACGGCGGCCACGACCAGCAGGATGGCCACGTAACCCAGCACCAGGAACAGCTGGTTGTCGGTCTCCGGCAGCAGGTTGATGTCCTGCTGAAAGATGAGCGTGTACCCGACAGACGCCAGCCACGCCAGGCCGATGATGATGGCGCCCACCAGTACACCGGCGATCACCAGTTGGCCGGTTGAGCGGTTGGTCCGCGGTCGCATGAGCCCCCAACGCCCGGCCAGGCCGGCCGCGATACCGATCACCGCCGCCACCACCGCGAAGGCGGCCGCCGGGGGGTACTGGAATGGCGGCGGGATGACGTACGACCACAGGATGTTGGCCAGGAACCCCGTTGCCGCTCCGGCGACCGGCCCGGCCACGACCCCGACCAGGATGGTGCCAATGGAGTCGAGGTAGATCGGGATCTTCAGGGCC
>DASWJA010000139.1:0-5123 GCA_036397375.1 Candidatus Limnocylindria bacterium | reverse complement strand
GGAACGGTCGCGGCGGATCCTGACCACCGTCATGCAGCGCATCGCGGCCGACCACACCTCGGAAGCGACGGTGACCGTCGTCCACCTCCCCAACGACGAGATGAAAGGCCGCATCATCGGCCGCGAGGGCCGCAACATCCGGGCCCTCGAGCAGGCCACCGGGGTCGACCTCATCATCGACGACACCCCCGAGGCGGTGGTCCTGTCCGGGTTCGACCCGGTGCGCCGGGAAGTGGCCCGCATGGCGCTCACCAAGCTCATCGCCGACGGCCGGATCCACCCCGGTCGGATTGAGGAGACGGTCGCCAAGTGTCGCCAGGAGATCGAGGTCGTCATGCGCCAGGCCGGCGAGCAGGCCGCCTACGACGCCGCCGTGCCGGGCCTGCATGCCGAGCTCATCCGTCTCCTCGGCCGGCTGAAGTACCGGACCAGCTACGGCCAGAACGTCCTGAACCACTGCATCGAGACCTCGCGCCTGGCCGCCCTGTTGGCCGCCGAGTTGGGCGCCAACGTGGCCGAAGCCAAGAAGGGCGGCCTGTTGCACGACATCGGCAAGGCGGTCGACCACGAGGTGGAGGGGCCGCACGCGCAGATCGGGGCCGACATCGCGGCGCGCTTCGGCGTCCTGGCGACGGTGTGCAACGCCATCGCCGCCCATCACCAGGAGGTAGAGCAGGAGTCGATCGAGGCCACCGTGGTCCAGATCGCGGACGCGATCAGCGCCTCGCGCCCTGGAGCTCGGGGCGAGGCGCTGGACAGCTACATCAAGCGCCTCGACGACCTCCAGCAGATCGCGCTCAGCTTCCCCGGGGTCGAGCGCTGCTACGCCATCCAGGCCGGTCGCGAGGTGCGCATCCTCGTCCACCCCGGCGAGATCGACGACAGCGCCTCGTCGCGGCTGGCGCGGGACGTGGTGCGCAAGATCGAGGAGCAGCTCCAGTACCCGGGCCAGATCAAGGTCACCGTCATCCGCGAGACGCGCGCCGTGGATTACGCCCGATGACCGATCGCGCCGCGCGGATGCGGTGCCTGGTCATCGGCGACATCATCGGCAAGCCGGGCCGGCTGGCCATCGGACATGCCCTGCCGGACCTCCGGGCTGAGCTGGACCTGGACATGGTCATCGCCAATGCCGAGAACGTGGCCGCCGGCGCGGGGCTGACCCCCTCCCTGGCCGAAGAGCTGCTGAGCTCGGGGATCGACGTGCTGACCAGCGGCAACCACATCTGGGACAAGCGCGAGATCTACGACTACCTCGACACCGACCGACCCGTCCTGCGTCCCGCCAACTACCCCGACGACGCGCCGGGCCGGGGCTGGCTCATCCACCGCCTGGCGGACGGGGAGCCGGTCGCGGTCATCAACCTCATGGGCCGCGTGTTCATGAACCAGCTCGACTCGCCGTTCACCCTGGCCGACGCCCTCCTGGATGGGGCGGCCGAGCCGCTGCCCGCCCTGCGCTTCGTCGACTTCCATTGCGAGATCACCTCCGAGAAGAACGCCATGGGCTGGCACCTCGACGGGCGGGTCACGGCCGTGGTCGGCACTCACACTCACGTCCCGACTGCCGACGCGCGGGTCCTGCCCGCGGGCACCGCCTACATCAGCGACGTCGGCATGACTGGTCCCCGCGACTCGGTCATCGGCTTCCGGCTGGACACTGTCCTGCCGCGCTTCCTGCGCCACCTGCCGACCCGGTTCGAGGTCGCCGAGGGCCCGGTGAGCCTCAATGCGGCCTTGATCGAGGCCGATCGGGTAACCGGCAAGGCCCTCAGCATCACCCTCGTCCAGCGCCTGGTCGAGGTCTGAGTTCGCTGGGGTCGTAATCGGTCCGGGACAGGATCGGAGTTGGGGATGGGCAAGCTGATTTACGCGCTGAACGTGTCGCTCGACGGCTACGTCGAGACCGCTGACCACGCCATCGACTGGGCGAACGTCGACGACGAGCTGCATACCTGGTTCAACGACCTCGCCCGCGAGTCGGATGCGTCCCTCTACGGTCGACGCATGTACGAGCTGATGGCGGCCTACTGGCCGACCGCGGGGTCCGACCCAGCGGCAACCGAGGCCATGCTCGACTTCGCCCGGATCTGGATCGAGACGCCGAAGGTCGTGTTCTCGTCCACCCTTCCTTCGGTCGAGTGGAACAGCCGGCTTGTGCGCGGGGACATCGGCGACGAGCTCGCGCGGCTCCGTACCGAGTTTGACGGCGATCTCGACGTCGGCGGCCCGACCCTGGCCTCGGCGTTCATCCGGCGCGGGCTGGTCGACGAGTATCGGCTGCTCGTCCACCCGGTCATCCTTGGCGCCGGCACGCCTTTCTTCCCGCAGCTCGAGACCCCGATCCGGCTCCGGCTGACGGAAACCCGCAGGTTCGAGTCCGGGGTGATGTATCTGCGCTACGCTGCCGCATAGGTCTGGATCGAGGTCACGAAGGTGGCGGGAATCTCCCTCCGCAGGGCTGTCAAGCCGCCCGAACCGCCACCACTCGCCGCCCTGGTCGGGCCTACTGCCGCCGGCAAGACCGACCTGTCGCTGGCCGTGGCCGATCGGATTCCGCTCGAGATCCTGGTGGCCGACTCGCGCCAGGTGTATCGCGGCATGGACGTCGGCACCGCCAAGGTCGGCCAGGAGGCCCGGGAGCGGGTCCCGCATCACCTGCTGGACCTGGTGGAGCCGTCCGAGCCCTTCACGGTGGCCGAATGGGTCGCGAGAGCCCGCGCCGTCCTGCCCCAGATCGGGGCACGCGGGCGCCTGCCGCTGGTCGTCGGCGGCACTGGCCTGTACGTGACCGCGCTGGTGGATGGCTTCGACTTCGCCAGCCAACCGTGGAGCCCCGAGGTCCGCCGACGGTTGGCCGTCGAACTTGAGACCGAGGGCCTGAGGGCGCTCGCCGAGCGTCTGGCCCGCCTGGACCCGGCGAGCGCCGCCCGCACCGATCTGCGCAACCCGCGCCGGCTGCTCCGGGCGCTGGAGCGGGCCGAGCTGGCGGGGATCGCCGCCGCCGACACGGTCGGGGCGGAGCCGTACCCGGGGCGGGTTGCCCTGCTAGGCGTGACTCGGCCCCTCCCCGTCCTGGACCGGCGGATCGGGGAGCGAGCGACGGCGATGTTCCAGGGCGGCCTCCTGGACGAGACCCGCGCCCTCCTGGAGCGGGGTCTCGATCCCGTCCTGCCGGCGCTGACCGGCCACGGCTACGTGGAGGCGGCCCGCCACCTGGCGGGGGAGTGGAGCCTGGAGCTGGCGATCGAGACCACGGCCCGCCGCGTCCGACGCTACGCCCGCCGCCAGCTCAGCTGGTTCCGGCGCGACCGGCGCATCGTGTGGATGAATGCCGGTGAGCGGCCCGCTGACGACCGGAGCCTGGTCCAGCAGGGGAGCGACCTCCTGAATCGGCTCCTCGTCGGCTAGGATGGCCGCCAGATGATCGCCGCCTGGACTCGATGAGCCGACCCGCCACGCGTACGGTGGAGGTCGCACCGCCCATCGAGCGCGCCTTTCTGGTCGCTCTCGAGTCTCCGGCCGCCGAACGATGGCCGGTCGAGCGTCGCCTGTCGGAGCTGGGCGGCCTGGCCGTGGCCGCGGGGGCCGAGGTGGTGGGCAGCACCAGCCAGCGCCGCGCGCGCCCGGACCCTGCCTGGTACCTCGGGAAGGGGCGCGCCGCGGACCTGGCCGATGAGAAGGCGATGACCGGATTCAGCGTGCTCGTCGTCGACGATGAGCTAAGCCCTGCCCAGCAGCGGAACCTCGAGAAGCTCTTGGACGGCAAGGTCCTGGATCGCAGTGCCCTGATCCTGGACATCTTTGCGCGCCACGCGCGAACCCGGGAGGGCCGCCTCCAGGTGGAGCTGGCTCAGCTCGAATACCACCTGCCCCGCCTGACCAGGCTGTGGACGCACCTCTCGCGCACCGGCGGCGGGATCGGGACGCGGGGTCCGGGCGAGAGCCAGCTCGAGACCGACCGCCGGCGCATTCGGGAGAAGATTCATCGGCTGCGCGGTGAGATCGGTGCGGTCAAGCGCCACCGGGCCACTGCGGCTCGCCGGCGGGACCGATCGGAGATCCCGGTCGTGGCCCTGGTGGGGTATACGAATGCCGGCAAGTCAACCCTCTTGAACACGCTGGCCGACGCCGATGCGTTCGTGGCCGACATGCCGTTCGCGACCCTGGATCCGACCTCGCGTCGGATCAGCCTGGATTCGGGACGCCAGGTGGTCCTGACCGATACGGTCGGTTTCATCAATAAGCTGCCCAACGACCTGATTGACGCGTTCCGGGCCACGCTGGAGGAGGTCCTGCGGGCCGACCTGCTGCTCGAGGTCGTGGACGCCTCGGACCCCGACTTCATCGCCCAGCAGGAGACAGTGGGCGCAGTCCTGGCGGAATTGGGCGCCGGCGACAAGCCACGCATCCGGGTCTTCAACAAGCTCGACCGCCTCAACGGAGCCGTGGCGAGTGCCGGCCCACAGCCATCCGACGAGGACGTGGCCTACGTGAGCGCCCTCACCGGGCAGGGGCTGGCGGCGTTGCGCGAGCGGATCGCGACCGCCCTGCGGGGCCCGTTAGTGGATGTGGATGCGGTGGTGCCCTATCCGCGGGCGGAGCTGGTGGCTCGTGCCCGTCAGGCGGGCGAGGTGACCGAACGGTTCACCGACGACGGCGTGCACATTGCCGGGCGGCTGCCGGAGACCCTGGCGGGCGAAGTTCGGGCCGCGGCCATTGCACGGCCTCGAACGCGGAGGAAAGCCGCCGTCAGCGGCTGACGGCGCCCTGCTGGTTCGGGGTGATGCGATTCGCTGCCCGGGCCTGGGATAGCCGCTGCTGGTGGCGATTCAGGAGCTCCAGACCGACCACGGTCCATGCGCCGGTGAAGGCCAACCCCAGGCCGTAGCCTCCCGCCAGGTCGGCCCAGTCGAGGTCGGTCGCAATCGCCAGCACCACGCTGGCGACGCCCCAGACGAGGGCCAGCCAGCCGCCGACTCGCATGACGTCACGTCGCTTGCTCATTTGACAGCAGGCTAGGTCCGGCCGCCGATCGCCACCATGACCCGGTTTACCTAGGACCCGGAGGCCCGTAGTCCTCTCTTCTACCGCTTCCGCAAAGAGAGGTTATGTTGCGTTGA
>DASWJA010000138.1:0-5941 GCA_036397375.1 Candidatus Limnocylindria bacterium | reverse complement strand
AGCCATGGTTGAGCCGATCGTCCGCGAGCCGCGGCCGCCGGTGGTCGCCGTCATCGGCGACGGAGACCCGCGCGGGCCCGACGCCCACCGCATCCTGGAATGGGCCGAAGAGGTGGGGCAGCTGCTGGCGCGTGGCGGGGCGACGGTGATCACCGGCGGCCTGGGCGGGGTCATGCGGGCTGCCTCGCGCGGCGCGCGGGTGGCCGGGGGATCCACGATCGGGATCCTGCCCGGGTCGGACGCCGCCGAGGCCAACGAGTTCGTCCAGCTGGCGATCCCAACCGGACTGGGGGTCGTGAGGAACCTGGTGGTGGTGACCGCAGCCGACGCGGTCGTCGCTGTCGGCGGGCGGCACGGCACGCTGTCCGAGATCGGCCTGGCGCTGCGGATGGGACGGGAGGTCGTCGGCCTCGGCACGTGGCGCATCGAGGCGGATCAGCGCGTGGGTGGCCCCCGCCTGCATCGCGCGCGCGACCCGCGCGAGGCGGCCCAGCTCGCCCTGCGACTGGCTCGGGCGGGACCCATCGTTCCTGATTGATCCGGACGCCGGTCATGCCGGTCGGCGGCATCGGTCTGGCTCGCGGCCCTCGTTAATGGACTAGGCGCCGAAGACCCGGATTCAAGCGTTAGGGCGAGGCATAGACGCGTTCCACCGGCATCTCGGTCCTGCCCGAGAGCGAGATGTCTCCGACGATGAAACCGATGAGCGGCGTGACCGGCTCGAACGTGTTCGCCACCGTGACCACCGCGATGCAGCCGTGTTCCAATGGCGCGCACACCGGGTTCAGCGTCGGGTCGGTGTTCGGCAGGGTGTGGCGGAAGTCGATGGTGACCGTGACCACCAGGGCCACCGCATGGTCCTTGGCGGTATCCTCGATGCGAGCCAGGTTCTGGTCGACGATCGCGACGCGGGCACCCTGACGCGCCGCGTTGTTGATGGTGTTGTAGGCGTAGATGGCGCGGCCGAAGTCCAGGATCCCGAACAGGATCACCAGCAGGAGGGGGAGGATCAGGGCGATGTCCACCAGCGCCTGACCGCGGCCGTGTGTGCTTGACGCCCCCCGATGTCGTCCCCGTCGCCACATGCGCGACTACCTGATCAGCTGCACGCCATAGAACGTGCTGGTCTGCTGGCCGGCGGGCAGTGCGCCCACCGGGCCATCGGTGATCAGCTCCACGAACTTGCCGGTCAGGCACGACGTGGCTCCGCTTTCCGTCACCTCGCCGCAGACCGCCTTGATGTCCGCGTCGTTGCCGGTGATCCAGGCTGATCGCGGTGGGTCACCGTCCGGGTTCCGGGGGTCGAGCAGTTGGAAGGCCGCAAGCTGCGGGAGGTGGTACCAGACGTTCGACCCCCCCGGATTGTCGTCCGGCGGGCAGGGGTCGTCGCCCGGGTCGAAGCTGCACACGCCGTCGAACATCGGCAGGTAGACCGGGATGTTGGTGTAGCTGTTGATCGCCGCCTCGATCTGGCTGCTGTTGATGTCGCCGGTCTGTGTGACTTCGTACCAGTCAGGCCCGGGCCACTCCCAGGTCGGGTTGAGGATCTCTTGCTCGATCTCGGCGGCACCACCACCGTCGTCCGGATCCCAGTCGAGCCAGCCGATGCTGCCCGCCGCAGTGCGACAGAAGGGCAGGGTGACCAGCCCAGACGGTGCCTCGTACAGGTCCGGGATGTTGTCACCATCCGTATCCTGCGTGACCGGCCGGTTGGTGTTGTCGCAGACCACCACCGTCACCGGCGGCGTGATGGGCAGAATGAGGCAGCCTTCAACGTCTTCGCTCTGGCAGGGCTCCAGCACGTAGCCGCCAATCGCCGTGGCGGTCGTGCTGATCGTCACCTGGTCGAAGCCCATGATCCCCATCAGGAAGGTGTCGGCCACGACGGAGGCGAGAACCTCGACACCCGAGGCGAAGCTGCCGGCACACGTCGGCGGCGTGCACGCCGGGATCGGCTGGCACGTGCCATCGGCGTCGATCGCCACCCCAAGCCGGTTGCCGGCAAGATCCGTGTAGTACGCGAGGTCGACGTCGATCTCGTTGGCTGCTGCCTGCGCTTCGACGGCGCCGCACACGGCGGCGGCGCCGTCAGCGACGCTAATGTCGCCACGGAGGATTTTGACGAGCTGGACGGCGCCCGCTTCGGCCGCCGAATCATCGCCATTTTGCGTGTCGCGCTGCCTCCCCCACAGGTGCCCGCCATCGATCACCAGGCCGACGGCGGCGACCAGTACGACCATCCCAAGCGCCACGATGATAAGGACCTGGCCACGCGTCCCTGTTCTGGCAACCTTCATGGCGTCCCCTCCGGATTCGGACCGAACGTGATGGCTGAGCCACATTTCTCCCAGGTCGCGCCGACCAGGCTCTGATACTCGATGATGTATGGCAGTAGTTCGGGCGTGAGAAAGCCCACGAAGGTCGTGAAGCCGGCAGCCGTCCATGCCGCCTGGGCGTCGTCCGACCACATGCCGATGAAGACCGGCACGACACAGTACTGTTTGTCCGCCTTCGGCTTTGTCATGGTGGTGACGGTCACCGTGCTGGCCGGATCGGCGCACCCGTCTGGCGCCACCTCGGCCGGTCCAATCGTTTGCGTCACGATCACCAGGTTGCCGGTGAGGCCATCCGGCAGAAAGTTCTCCGCCAGGAAGCCGGCAGCTTGCCACACGGTCTTGGCCTCGCCTACCGTCATGTTCGCGAGATTCGGCACGTACGTGCCCGATGGGCACGCTCCGTCGGGCTGGGCCGGCAGCGGATCGAAGACGACGATAACCGTCGTCCAGTGTGGCAGGCAGCCGTCAGCGTCGGGAACTTGGTTGATGGAACGACCGGTCACCGTCCGTCCGTCGTCGGCCCCGGCCGCCGGCGTGAAGGTCCCGGTGAAGCCCGCCCATGCCCATGCGTTGCGGGCTCCACCTACCGAAAGGCCCACGAACGGATTGGGCTCGCGATTGCAAGCAGTGGGGGGAGGAGGTGGTGGTGGTGGGGGTGGCGACCCCGAAACGGCCTCGCAGTCCGGACAACCGGCCCGCACCGGGAAGGTCGAGGCTGCGCCCAGCTCGAGCGAGCCGCCCACCAGCGCGCTGCCGATGGGGGTAAGCAGCGCGAAGCCGCAGGTCACGCTGACGGTGACATCTCCGCCGAAGACCGCTGGATATGGGGTGAAGACGGGGTCCGTGATTGCGACTGGCTCGCAGTTGATGGCCTGAGCGTCGCGCAGGATGAGCTCTTGGTAGCGGCTGGTGGGTCCCCAATCGCTGAGGTCGGGGTGTGTCGCCGCATAATTCGCTCCGATGCGGGACAGATTCTGGAGCGTGATCCAGCCGAAGAAGGCACGGCCGAGGTCGATGGACATCACCAGCAGGAGGAGGAGAAGCGGGAGGAGAAGGGCCATCTCCACCAGGCCCTGCCCCCTCGATGCGGCGAGGCGTCGGCCTTTCCGACCGCTAGGGTTCATAGGGCACCCCAAGCATGGGACCTATCCCGATGGCATTCGCCGGTCGAGCAGCAGGACCGGCAGGATGGGCAGAACCAGCGCGAACTCGGCGAGGGTTTGCGCCTCCTGGATGGGCCGTGTGGTCTCGAGCGGCTCGGACGATCATCGCCTCCTCCCGCCGCTCGTCTGACCCTGCAGCGCTGATTTCGGTAGTGTGGCGCCAACCTCCACGTGGGCTGACTTTAGTACCGTCGCTGCACAGTACGATCGGCGGGCACGGAGTGTAGACCCGCCACGCTTGCAGGCAACCTTACAGAACCAGCCATAACTCACCCCCTGGCGCGCCGACGCACCACTATCGGACGATCATGGAGCCCCTGATGGAGCGGGTATTGGTTATACCCCGGGCCGCGGTTCCGGGTGGCTCTGACTTCCTTGGCCTCAAACCGATTGGGGACGCCGAGCTGGGTGGGCTGCGCCGGGCATCAGCAGCCGACGGCCTGTGGCTCGAACGCGCTCGCGCCGAGCAGGACACGACCCACAAGCAGCTGATCCCGTATGTGGTGGTCCGCGACGCCGATCGGGTCTTCCTGATGGAGCGCACGGACGCCGGCGGCGATCCGCGCCTCCATCGACGGGCGACGATCGGGGTCGGTGGCCACCTCAATCCGGTCGACGACGGCCCCGATCCACTGGGAGCCGGGCTTCGACGCGAGTGGCGAGAGGAACTGGACGCGGGCTGGGAGCCCGAGTTCACGCCCATCGGCCTCCTGAACGACGATCGGAACCCGGTTGGTTCAGTCCACCTGGGGATCGTTTTCGAGGTCCAGGCTGCCGGCCGCCCGATTGACGTCCGTGAGCGGACCAAGCTGTCGGGCCACCTGGCTTCTCTCGACGAGCTGCGGCTCGCGTGGGACCGCCTCGAGACCTGGTCCCAGCTGGTCGCTGAGGCGCTGTGGGGCCGCTTCCCTCGCTGAATGGCAGGTCCGCCGCTCGGGCCTATACTCGATCCGTGGCGTCGTTGCGACGAGCTGGCCTGGCTGCTTTCCTCCTGTTCGGGCTTGCCGGGGCGGCGTCGGCGCAGGAGCCGCCCGTCGCCGAGATCCAGCTGACCGGGGTCATCGACCAGGTCAACGCCTCATACGTGGAAGAGGCGGTCGAGGCTGCGGCGGCGGCCGGAGCGGTGGCGATCGTGATCGAGATTGATTCGCCCGGGGGCGAGCTGACGAGCACCGACCGGATCGTGAAGGCCATCCTGAACAGCCCCATCCCGGTCATCACCTGGGTGTCGCCGTCCGGTGGCCAGGCCGCCTCGGCAGCCACGTTCATCACCCTGGCCGGCGACGTTGCGGCCATGGCCCCGCTGACGACCATCGGGGCCGCTTCGGTGGTCGGATCGGGGGGCGAGGAGCTTCCCGAGACGCTCGCCGCCAAGATCACCAACGACCTGGTGGCCGAGATCCGGGACCTGGCCGCGTCCCATGGCCGGAATGCGGACTGGGCTGAGTCGGCCGTACGCGACGCGGCCAGCATCGGCGCGGATGACGCCGTCGCTCTGGAGCCTCCGGTGGTCGACGTCGTTGCTGCGACCACCGAGGAGCTGTTCGCCGCCATCGACAGCGGGGAGCGCGCCGACGGCTACGAGTACCAGTTCGACGGCGCGCCGCTGCCGGTCCTGTCAGGTCGCGAGCTGCTGCCGATCAGCATGAACGTAGGCCAGGAGCTGCTCCATGTGTTGAGCGATCCGAACATCGCGTTCCTGCTCTTCACGATCGGCTTTTACGGGATCCTGGCCGAGCTGTTCCACCCGAACTTCTTCTCCGGCATCGTGGGTGCCATCGCCATCGTGCTGGCCTTCATCGGCTCCAACAGCCTGCCCCTCAACCTGGGCGGTCTGGTGCTGGTCCTCATCGGGCTTGGCCTGTTCGCCCTGGAGCTGGTTATCACCTCGCACGGTCTGCTGGCCGCGGGCGGGGCGATCGCGTTCGTATTCGGCGCCTTTGCGCTGTACACCGGGGTGGATGGCACGGACGCGATCCAGATCGAGCTGAACCCGATCTTCATCGTGCTGCCGCTGGTGGTCGCCGCCGGATTCATCATCCTGGTGGCCCGCGGCGCGGTCGAGATTCGCCGACGGGCGTCGCCGACAGCGCCCATGCTGGCCCTGGTCGGGGTGGCGGGCACGGCCCAGACCCCGATCGCCCCGACCGGCATTGCGTCGGCAGCCGGCGAAACGTGGACCGCGCGCAGTCGGCTGGGGACCATCCGTCCCGGCGAGGCGCTGCGGGTGGTCGGGGTCAATGGATTGGAGTTGATCGTCGAGCCCGCCTCCCAGAAGGCGGACGAACCCACCGAGGAGGAGTGACCGATGGAATCCATCATCCCCATCATCGTCCTGGTCGTCGCGCTGGCCGTCGTGCTGTGGCTGCTCTACAGCGCCATCCACATCGTCCGCGAGTACGAGCGGCTGGTCGTCTTCTTCCTGGGCCGGCTGCAGGGAGC
>DASWJA010000137.1:0-10073 GCA_036397375.1 Candidatus Limnocylindria bacterium | reverse complement strand
TGCGGTCGAGCGCTACCCGGCCGACCTCGCCCCGCTGGTGGCTGCCGGCCGAATGCCCAAGATCCCGGGCGTGGGCCCGGCCATCGGCGCCCGCCTGACCGAGCTGGCCACCACCGGCAAGCTGGAGTACCACCAGCGGCTCCGCGAGCAGGTCCCGCCCGGGCTGCTCGACGTGCTCCACATCAGCGGCGTCGGCCCGCGCACCGCGCGCCAGCTCCACATCGAGCTGGGCATCACCTCGGTCGACGAGCTGAGGGCGGCGGCCGAGACTGGTGGCGTGCGCGAAGTGTCGGGTCTTTCGGCGCGCACCGAGCAGAACATCCTGGACGGCATTGCGCGGCTCGACCGCCAATCCGACCGGCTGCTCCTGCACGAGGCGGATCGGCTGGCCAACGAGATCCTCGACGGGCTGCGCCGGGTGCCCGGCGTCCAGCGCCTGGAGGCCGCCGGCTCGCTCCGCCGCCGGCAGGCGACAATCGGCGACCTGGATCTACTGGCCGCCTGCGACGATCCGGTCGAGCTGGTGCGCGCCTTCGAGGGCCTATCCACCATCAACCGGGTCATCGCCTCGGGGACCGACAAGGCGAGCGTCGTGCTCG
Organism: Candidatus Limnocylindria bacterium; assembly: GCA_036397375.1. Lineage (GTDB taxonomy): Bacteria > Chloroflexota > Limnocylindria > QHBO01 > QHBO01 > DASTEQ01. The sequence goes on along the minus strand of DASWJA010000137.1, from coordinate 9,474 downwards.
CCGTCGACGGCGACCGGCAGGTGGATCTCATGCTGTGCCGGCCGGAGGCGTGGGGGTCGCACCTGGTCCATTTCACCGGCAGCAAGGAGCACAACGTCACGCTCCGGGCTCGAGCCCTGGATCGCGGCCTGTCCCTCAGCGAGAAGGGGTTCCGGGTCGTGGACAGCGGGGAGCTGCTGCTGGCGGCCGAAGAGGAGGAGGTCTACGCCCGATTGGACCTGCCGTGGATCGCCCCCGAGCTGCGCGAAGGGGAGGGCGAGATAAGCGCCGCGGCAGACGGGCGCCTCCCGCACCTGGTCGAACGCGCGGACATCCGCGGCGACACCCACACCCACTCGTCCTGGACTGATGGCGTGGATGACATCGCGACTATGGCCAACGCCGCCCGGGCGACGGGCCTGGAGTACATGGTCCTGACCGATCACTCCCCGTCGCTGGGCGTGACCCGTGGACTGTCACCCGAACGGGTGGCCGAGCAGCGTGCCGAGATCGGGCGCCTGAACGCGGAGCTGGACCCGTTCCGCATCCTGCATGGCACCGAGATGGAGATTCGCGCCGATGGCTCGCTCGACTACCCCGACGAGCTGCTCGCCGGCTTCGATGTCGTGGTGGCCAGCATCCACACCGCCCGCAGCCAGCCCACCGAACAGCTGACCCGGCGCGCCCTGGCCGCCATCGAGAACCCGCACGTCGACATCCTGGCGCACCCGACCGGACGCATCGTGAACCGCCGCGACCCGGTGTCGTACGACTGGCCGCAGCTGTTCGAGGCGGCGGCTCGCACCGGGACTCTGCTCGAGATCAACGGCAGCCCCCGCCTGGACCTCGACGAGCGGCTGGCCCGGGATGCGGCCCGCGCCGGTGTCCGGCTGACGCTGGCCAGCGACGCCCACCGCACCGAAGAGCTCGGGTACCTCGACTACGCTGTCGGCGTCGCGCGCCGGGCCTGGCTGGAAGCGGATCAGATCGCCACCACCCGTGGCGCGGCGGACCTGCTCGCATGAGCGCCGTGGCCGACGGTCGGCGGATGCTGCGCGCGGGGCGGGTGCTCGGCGCCCGGGCCGTCAAGCGGGCCGGACCGCTCGCCCTGCCGCTCATGCTTGCCGCGCTCGTGGCCGCCGGCTGGGCCGTCAACCTGGTGGCCCTGGCCATCGTCCTGGCTCTCGAGTTGGCTCTTGCCGGCCTGGGAACGGCGGCCCTGCTGGGGGCCGTGCGCCCGTCGATCGGCTACGCGCGGTACGCCATCCTGGCCGTCGTCGCGGTGTCGGTCACCCTCGCCGGACGGCAGCTGCCGGACGGCATCGGCCCATTGGCCGCTCCGGTGGCCTGGGCGTTCCTGTGGTGGACCCTCCACACCGAGCGCAAAGGTGCGACCAAGCCCAGTGGCCGGCTGGCATTGGACCTGTTCCTGGTGCTGACCGTGTTCGCCGCGGCGGTCGGCCTGGCGGGGCTGTTGCCGGGAGAGCTGTGGCTGTTGCAGATCGTCCTGCTGGGCATCCTCACCTCCGTCGCGTGCCTGCGCGCGGCCGAGGCACGCGGCGCGCTCGGAGTACCCGCCGTCGGCCACGCGGCGCTGCACCTGCTCGTCGTCCTCCAGGTGGCCACGGCCCTCATCCTGCTCGATCTTCCCCAGCCTGTGGGCCCCGCGCTGATTGCGTTGACCTTTCATTCGTGGAGTGGGGCCGCCGACGCCCTGGAGTCCGGAACCTCCGACCGGGCGGTGGTGCTGGAATACGGCTCCCTGGCCGCCATCGGCGCCATCGTGGCCCTCTTCCTGAGCCGCGCCTGACCCTCGCCCGAAATCGCGTTGACACCATGAGGGGGCAGTGATACAAATTGGCGCCCTCCGACGGTCCCGCCTGCCGCACGCGGTGCCGTTCGCCCACTGATCACGCCGCGGGGAGAGTCGTGCGCCCATGACCGCCGGGGATCCGGACGCCACCATCCGGCAACGCCGCCAGCTGGCCGACATCGCGATTGGCCAGGCGACGCGCGGCGAGTGGCAGGCCGCGGTCGAGACCAACCAGCAGATCATCGAGCTGGGCGGCGACGTGGACGCCTACAACCGGCTGGGCAAGGCGCTGAGCGAGCTCGACCGCCACGCGGAGGCGCTGGAGGCCTACCAGGCCGCACTGGAGCGGGAGCGGACCAATCGGATCGCCGAGCGCAACATCGAGCGCCTCGAGGCGTTGCTCACCGCCGCGGATGCCGCCCGCGGCGACCGCCACGCGGCCCGCGCACCGGCTGCCCTGTTCATCGAGGAGATGGGCAAGACCGGCAGCGCGCGGCTGATCAACCTGGCGCCCGCCAAGCAGCTGGCCCCCTTATCCCCGGGCGACGCGATCGAGCTGCGGGCCGCGGACGAGGAGCTGGAGGCCCGCGTGCGCGGCTTGAAGGTGGGCCAAGTGGAGCCGCGGGTGGCGAATCGGCTCTTGAAGCTGATGGCCAAGGGAAATCGGTATGAGGCGGCCTTGACCACCATCCGCGACGACGACCTGCGCCTCATCATCCGCGAGGTCTTCGCCCATCCGGCGAATTTCGGGACCGTGTCCTTCCCGGGTGCGTCCGCCAGCCGCACCGGTGACGTCCGACCGTACATGAAGGGCACCGCCCTCCGGTACGATGACGACGAAGAGTCGGAGGAGTCCGAAGAGGAGCCGGAGGAGGTCGAGGAGCTCGACACGTCCCTTCCGGAGCTCTCGAGCGAGCCCGAAGAGGAAGAGGAACTGCTCGAAGAGACGTAGCGCACATGAGCGAGGCCGAACGGAAGAGACTCGATCACGTCGTCCTTCCGAGGCGCCTTCCCGGCCTCGCGCTGCTGGAGCGCTACTTCCCCTCCCCGGCCGATAACGTCCTCGACGCCGAGCTGGCGTCGTTCGCCGCGTCGGGCGACACGATCCTCGACCCGTGGTCCGGGACAGGGTGGACCGCGCGACGCGCCGTGGCACACGGCATGCGAGTGGTGGCGGCCGAGGCCAGCCCATTCGCCCAGATGGCGGCCCAGGCGTTCCTGCTGGCCCCCGAAGTCGCGGCGGTGGATGCCGCATTCGCCCAGCTGGCCTCCTCGCGCCGAGTGGACATCCCGCTCCGCCAGCACATCGAGGAGCTGTACGCCTCGCGTTGTCCGGTCTGCAACCGCCCGGTCGTGGCCGATGAGTTCATCTGGCCACGGGACGCGGATGCGCCCGGCCGCAAGGTCTACCGCTGCACAGCCTGCGACATCGCCCTCGGCGGTGCTGACGAGCGGGTGGCCCCGGTCGACGAGACCGACTATGCCAAGCTGGGGCTGGACCCGCCCCGGCCGCCGGCCGTGGAGCCGGCCGTGGAGCCGGCGGCCGACGCCGACGAGGACCTGCCCCCCGCCCCGGTCGGCCTGATCGGGGATCCGCTGCCGGTCGAGCCGCCGATCCTGGCGCCCCTGGGCGAGCCGGGCGGGCCCCCTCCACCGCCGGCCCGGGCGCCGGACCCGCCCGTGTCGTTCCCGACTGGGGAGGGGCCGCGGTTCGCCTCCACCGTGCGGCCGACGCCGGTGCCCGGGCCGGTCGGGACCGATATCCGCCAGGGGCTGGCTTACCAGCAGATGCACGACCGGTTCCCCGTGCTCGACGACCGGGGCGACGTCGTGGACGAGGTGCTCGACCTGTACACCGCGCGCAACCTGTACGCGCTGCAGGCGATCGCCAACAAGATCGACGCCGAGTTCCACGACCAGCCCCTGGCCGCCGTGTTCCGCCTCGCGCTGGCCGGCTGCCTGCTCCCCGCCAGCCGGCTGAATGGCTATCCGGGGCGTGTCGCGTCGCTCCGGATCAGCGGCGGCCACGTCCGCCAACCGGCGTCACGCCATCATCGTGAGGTCAACGTATGGCGCCTGTTCGAGGTCGCCTACCAGGACGTACGGACCGCGCTGGCCGCGCTGGGCCGTGATCGGCGTCCGGTCCGCTTCGCCGCCGATCTGGACGAGCTGGGCGGCGTGAATGCCGCCAACCTGTTGTGGATCCGGTGCCGCCCCGCGGTGGTTGGCCAGTACCTGCCGCCCGACAGCGTGGATCTTGTGATCGGCGCCCCTCCGCCGCCGGAGAGCGTGGACGAGCTGAGCTTCGAATACCTGGCCACCGCCTGGCTGCTGGGGCGGGAGGCGGCCGAGACGCTGCGGCTGGAGCCGCTCTTCGGCGGCGGCTCGACACGCGCGGATGGCGCGGAGGTGACCGCCTTCCGCCACGCCATGGCCTCCGCCGCGGGGGCTCTCAAGCCCGGCGGCTGGTTCTGCGTCCTGCTGGAGGGCGACGACCCGGACCGGGTCCTCGCGGTAGCCATGGCCGCTGCGGCCGCCGAGCTGGAGCTGGTGCATGCCATTCCCCGCGAGTCAGGCCGGGTGGGAGACGGCGTGGCGCTCCATTTCCGTCGCGCGTCGGCCGAGGATCGGCTCCGGGACGCGGTCCGACCCAAGCCGCTGCGCCTGGGCGCGGAAGACGGTCACCTGACCTATCCGGAGCTGGCGGGCGCCATCGAGCGAGCCACGGTGGGGCTGCTCCGCGACCGCGGCGAGCCGGCCGGCCTGGCGCGGATCGCGTGCGCGGTTTTGATCGAGCTGGAGCGAACCGGCCTACTGCGGCGCCTGGTGCAGGCCCGACCACCCGACGAGGACGACGATCGAGCCACCCCTCGCGAGGAGGAGCTGGTCGGCCGGGTGGAGCGCGGCGGTCCCGCCCTGCTGGCCGTCCTGCTCCGCGAGGAGCTGTGGCGCGACGACCACCCAAGCCTCGAGCGGGTCGCCGATGCCCAGCGCCCGGCCTGGTGGCTGCGTGATCCCGCCCTGGCTGACGGGACACTTGCCGACCGCGTCGAATGGGCGACCTTCTCCCTCGTCACGACGGCGGGGCGCCTGGACGAGGCCGGGTTCCTGGACCGGATCTTCGCCCTGTTCCCGGGGACGGCATCGCCTGACGAGGAGCTCGTCCGCGCCTGCCTGGGGGCCTATGCCGCGATCGGGGATCAGGGACAGCTGCGGAGCGAAGAGGACCTCGCGACCCGGGTCGCCGATCACACCCGGGTCCTGGCCACCATCGTCGAGTTCGGCCACCGGCTGGGGCTGCGGACGTGGGTCAGCCGGCGCGAGCAGGAGCGTCCCTGGCGGGAGGCCACGCTCGGTGACCTGCTGCGCGAGGACGAGCGACGCACCTACCTGCCGCTGGTCATCCGCGCGCCGGCCGATGTGCTGGGTGCGGTGGATGGGTTGTGGTACGTCCGCAATCGGTCCAGCTACCTGTTCGAGGTGGAATGGACGGCCATGATTGGCGAGGCCGTCCTGCGCCGCGGCAGCCAGATCCCGACGTCGGATCAGCAGGCTCGATTCCTGGTCATTCCCGCCGAGCGGACCGAGCTGCTGCGGCTGAAGCTCAGTCGCTCACCCTGGCTGCGCGCCGAGGTCGAGCGCCAGAACTGGCACGTCCTGAAGTGGCCGCACCTGGAAGCCCTGGTCGCGCGCGACGGCGCGCGGATCGAGTGGCTCGAACCCATGATCGGCCTCGACCCGCTGGTCGAGCGCGGCGGCAAGCAGCTCACCATGTTCGGTGAGTGATCGGCTTGACCAGCGCCCGTATAGTCGAAATCGGGAGTGCCGTGGTTCCCCCCTGCGGCACTCCCGTTACGTGCCCCGGTCCGCCTCAGCCGGTTCGACGCGCGCGACGCCCGGCGGGCCGGCGCATGGCGCGGCGGACGACGGTCATGACCTCGCGAACGTACGGGTGACCCTGCCCGCTGTCGATGGCATGCGTCAGGCAGCCGTCGATGTGGTCTTCCAGCACCAGCATCGCGACCTGGTCGGCGGCCGCGGTCATGGCCTCGACCTGCTGGAGGATGTCGAGGCAGTAGGCCTCGTCCTCGACCAGGCGCTGGACGCCACGGGCCTGACCCTCGATCCGGCGCAGCCGGTTGAGCAGCTCATGGCGGTCGCGGGTGTAGCTGTGGCGGAAATGGGCGGTCCCGGCCGCGGCGTCGTGCGTGTCCATACTCGGGGGTAGTATGCGCATCGGCTCCGAAGGCGGTCAATTCGATCTGGCGAGGCTTCCGATACGATGCCTGCCATGAACCGGCTCGCGAGCGCGACCAGCCCGTACCTGCTGCAGCACGCCGACAACCCGGTCGACTGGTATCCGTGGGGTGCCGAGGCCCTGGCCCGGGCGCGGAGCGAGGATCGGCCCATCTTCCTGTCCATCGGCTACTCGGCTTGCCATTGGTGCCACGTCATGGCCCACGAGTCATTCGAGGACCCCGTCACGGCCGAGCGGCTCAACCGCGACTTCGTGGCCATCAAGGTCGACCGCGAGGAGCGCCCGGACATCGACGACGTGTACATGGGCGCCGTACAGGCCATGACTGGCTCGGGCGGCTGGCCGCTCAGCGTCTTTCTGACCCCAGACCTGGAGCCGTTCTTCGGCGGGACCTATTTCCCGCCCGATGACCGGCACGGCCTGCCCGCATTCAAGAACGTGCTGGAGGGCGTGGCGGAGGCATATCGGGAGCGGCGTGGCGAAGTGGCCGGAATCGCGGCCCAGCTGGCCGCCCACCTGCGGCACCAGATGGCCGTCGACGGCAGCGCCGGCGCCGCCCCGGGGAATGAGCAGCTGGACGCCGCGGTGCGCCGGCTGGGTGGGTCGTTCGACGCGGTCCGCGGCGGCTTTGGCCCGGCCCCCAAGTTCCCCGCCCCCATGACCCTGGAGTTCCTGCTCCGCCGCTGGCGGGACACGCGGGACGAGGCCACCCTGCGGATGGTGACGGTCACCTTGGAACGCATGGCCGACGGCGGCATCCATGATCAGCTGGCCGGTGGCTTCGCCCGCTACAGCACCGATGCCTCCTGGCTGGCCCCCCACTTCGAGAAGATGCTCTACGACAACGCCCTGCTGGCTCATGCCTACCTGGATGCGTTCCGGGCCACCGGAATGGACCGATACGCCCGCGTCGCGTCCTCGACCCTGGACTTCCTGCTGGCCGAGCTGCGGACCGATGAGGGTGGGTTCGCGGCCGCCCTGGACGCGGACAGCGAAGGCGAAGAGGGGCGGTTCTACGTCTGGGACGCCGACGAGGTGGCCGCGGTCCTGGCCGATGCGGGACTGGCGGCGGCTGACGTCGCGGCCGTCGCCGCGTATTGGGACGTCACTCCGGCCGGTAACTGGGAGGGCCACACCATCCTGCATGTCGCCTCCGCCTCGGCCCCCGAGCCGCCGGTCCTGGATCGAGCCCGATCAGCCCTATCGGCGCGACGGAGCGAGCGCGTCCGTCCCGGGCGCGACGACAAGCAGCTCGCTGCCTGGAACGGCCTCGCGCTGCGTGCCTTCGCCCTCGCCGCCCTGGTGCTGGGCGACGAGCGGTTCGTGGCGGCCACTCGGGACCTGGCGGCGTTCATCCAAAAGTCCCTGGTCCACGATGGGGACCGGTTGTGGCGCACGGCCCGGGCGGGGGTGGCCCATACCCCCGGCTTCGCCGAGGACTATGCGGCGGTGGCCGATGGGCTGCTGGGGGCATATGCCGCGCTCGGCGAGCCTCGGGATCTGGGATTGGCCGAGGCGCTCATGGCGCGGCTGGCGACCGACTTCTGGGACGACGAGAGCGGGACCCTGTACGACACTGGGCCTGATCACGAGCAGACGGTGGCTCGGCCGCGGTCGCTGCTCGACGGTGCGACCCCCGGCGCGAACGCGATCGCGGCCGACGTCTGGCTCCGGCTGGCGCTCCTGGGCGGCGACCCGGAGCACGACCGACGCGCCCGTCGCATTCTGGCGGCGGCCGGGTCGGCCATTGAGCGCCAGCCGTCGGCCTTGGGGCGGATGCTGTGCGCCGCCGATCGGGCTCTGCGCCCGGCCGTCGACGTGGTGGTTGCCGGCGAGGCCGCCGACCTTCGCTCGGTCGCCCTCCGCCGTGCCGCCGCGGCTCCATACGCGCCGGACCTGGTGATCGCCGGCCTGCCTGCGGGCGATGAGCTCGGCAGCCGCCCGCTGTTCGTCGACAAGGTCGCGCGGGAGGGCGTGCCCACCGCGTACGTGTGCCGTGGGTACGCGTGCGATGCCCCCACCGCGGACCCGTCCACCGTGACTGCCCAGGTGATGCGTCTCGCCGGAAGCGGGGCGTCAGCCGAGGCGCCGGCCTAGGCTGGCACGAACGACAGCCGGACTCGCCGCCGGATGTGATCGGCGTTCGGGTCCAGCAGGGCGATGGACTGCCAGGTCCCCAGCGCCATCTGGCCACCGATGACCGGCACGCTGAGCGACGGGCTGACCAACAACGGGAGGACGTGGTCCGCACCGTGGCCTTCCGAGCCATGCCGGTGGCGCCAGCGATCATCGCGCGGCAGGAGCCGGTCCAGAGCCTCGACCACATCGGCGTCGGAGCCGCTGCCCAGCTCCATGACGATCAGCCCCGCCGTGGCGTGAGGCGCGAACAGGTGCAGGATGCCATCCCCGCCCGCAGCCGCCTCGGCCACGAATCGGGCGCAGGCATCGGTCAGGTCGTGGACGCCGCGCCGCCCGGCGGTTTCGACGCTGATCTCTCGGGTCTCCACGCTCGGAGCCTAGCAGTGGAGGGCCGCCATCTGGCGGTAGCCCTCGCGGGCGGCTACGATCCGCGGTCGATGCAGCCCGCACCCCGCCTCGTCCGTCTGCTGACTGTCGCCCTCATCATTTGGGTGGCTGGTTGCGCGCTCCTGTCGCCGAGCCCGACGCCCAGCCCAACCCCCGAGCCGACGCCGACCCCGCGCCCGACCCCGCGCCCGACCCCGATCTTCACCGCAACCCCGGCCCCGACGCCCAGCCCGGTGCCGCTCAACGCGGCGCTCCTCGACCGCCGGATCACCGTCCTGTTCGCCGGCAGTGACACGACGCCGGCCCGGGTGGCCAACGGATACGGCCCCCTGACCGACGCGATGGTCGTCGCATCGATCAGTGCCGACCACAGTCAGCTGACCATGGTCGCCCTCCCGCGCGACGCGACCGACATCCCGCTGGGCAATGGGGCGATCTGGCACCTGAAGGCCAACGCGATCCGATTCAGCTACGGCATGGATGGGCTCGCGGCGTCGCTGCAGTCGACGTACGGCGTCCCCATCGACTACTGGATCGAGCTGAACATGCCCGAATTCCCAGGCCTTGTGGATGCCGTCGGCGGACTGTGGATCGACGTCCCCTACGCGATCAATGACAGCCAGATCGGCCTCAGCATCGAGCCGGGCTGGCAGCGGATCAACGGCGCCACGGCCCTGTCCTACGCCCGATCCCGGTACACGGACAGCGACTACGCCCGGGCCGGCCGCCAGATGCAGCTCATCGTCGCGTTGGCCCGCCGGATCTCCCTCCTCGACGAGGAGTTCGACCTGGGCGCGATGCTGGCCCTCCTCACCACGCTGCAGACCAACGCGCCGCTCACGGACCTACCGACACTCGTGCAGGTCGTGGGCGATGCGGCGGATGCCAATGTCTCCGC
>DASWJA010000136.1:0-3043 GCA_036397375.1 Candidatus Limnocylindria bacterium | reverse complement strand
CGAAGCGGCGCGCTTCGTAGGACGCCGCGCTGACCACGCCACGGTCGTCGGGACGACCCCCCACGATCACCGGCAAACCTCGGAGCGACGGGTTGTCGAGGACCTCCACCGAGGCGTAGTAGGCGTCGAGGTCGGCATGGATGATGGTGCGCATCAGTCAGTCAGTACCCGGGTAGCGGCTGACGGCCCCTCGGCCCAGGATCGGCAGCAGGCGCTGGCCCTCGGCTTCCAGGGCGTCGCGGTTCGCGGCGGACAGCCGGCCGAACGGCCGCAGCTCGAGGCGGGGGGTGCCGTCGCGGTCCTGGCGCGGCAGCCAGATTCCGGCCACCATGCCGTCGACCAGCAACGTCGGCATCACGTCGGCGTTGCGGGTGATGACCGTCGACTGATGGGCCGCCGGCAGGACGCGGGCGCGGTGGGCGGTGCCATATGCCAGTAGCAGGCTGTCCCAGCGCGCGAGCAGCCGGGGAGGCGCCGGCGCGTCGTCATCCGGCCGCGGAGCGTGCGGCAAGTCGAGGAGGGTTCGCCCGGCCTCGTCGCTGAACCGAATCAGGTCGTCGGCCGCGCCGCCGACGGCTTGACGCCACCGCGACAGCCATTTGCCGCGCCCAACGTAGGCGGCCAGATCCTCCACGCTGGCCGGCCCGAAGGCAGCGAGGTACCGCCGCGCCAATCGGTCCGCGGCGTTCTCCGCGTTGGCGGCCGTCGGGTCGGGATCGCCCAGCCAGTCGACGGCTGGTGCATACCGGGCGCGGCCGTACGTCTCCTCGGGATACGGCACCTGGACCAGCGCCACGCCGCCGCTGAAATGGCGCCACAGGCATCGGTTGGGCGGAATCGTTACCCGGCCCACTTCGGCCGCCAGGACCGATTCGATCTCGTGGATGGCGAGTGGACGCTCCCGCAGGGCGGCCAGCGCGGCCGGGTACGCCTGACGGATGCGGCGGCCCAGCGGCGAGGAGACAGGATTCCGTTTGTACAGGACTCGCCACTGCTCCCAGCGAAAGGGGAGCGTCAGCGTGGACATCGGCCAGAAGTCCACGGCACTCACCACGTGAACCGTCATCCGCATCAGCGACGCGCGGACGACCGACCTGCGGACACGGGCCCGCGACAGGTCAACGAGTGGGGCCCCGGCTGGCAAGCGGGACTGCAGCGCCAGCGGAGGCCAATCCGGGTGCTGAGCCTGGAGCGACCCGATGCGTTCGATCAGCCTGGCCACCGGGACGCGGGCCAGTGGCTCGAGGAGGCCCTGCCGAGCGAGGGTGGCCCGGTTCAGCTGGCGAAGGGTGAGCATCGGCTGGGCCATGGGTTCCACCAGCCTAGCGGCGGCACGGCCGCCGCCATGGGTCAGTTGATCAAAGCTTGCGGATGACGCCGACCACCTTGCCCTGGATCTGGAGCTCGGTGGCGTAGATGGGTTCCATCTCCGGGTTGGCGGGCTGGAGGCGGATGCGCCCCTCCTCGCGGTAGAAGCGCTTCAGGGTGACTCCGTTGTCCTCCAACAGGGCGACCACGATGTCCCCGTCGCGGGCCGTGGCCTGGGGCTGAACGATGACGTAGTCCCCGTCGTCGATGAGCGCGTCGACCATGCTTCGCCCGCGCACGCGCAGGACGTACGAGTCGTCCCGGGCCTGGAGCGAGCTCGGGACCTCGAGCGTCTGGCTGGGGTCCTGGTAGGCCTCGATGGGCTGGCCGGCCGCGATCTCGCCGATCACCGGGAGACGCAGGACATCACGCTCCATGGGCATCCGGAAGGGAGTGACCGCGCCGCGCGCCGGCCGTGCCGGAGGCGCCATGCCTTCCGCGGTGGCAGTCAGGCGCAGGGCACGCGACGAGCGGGTGCCGCGTTCCAGCTGCCCGGAGCGTTCGAGGGCCACGAGGTGGTGATGGACGGCCGATGTCGAGGCAAGGCCCACCGCATCTGCGATCTCGCGGACCGAGGGCGGATAGCCGCGCTCGGCCACGGTGCGGGCGATGTACTCCACGATGCGCTGTCGGCGTTCGGCGTCGTGCCGGGTCACGCACCGGACCTTAGCAGAACGCCTGTTCTATTGTCAATGGCTTGGTATCATCCCGGCCCACCTCATCTCGTCGGACTGACCGGAGGCCAACTCGAGTGCTGCGTCCCGGCCGGTGGCGCCATCTGCGCACCGCCAAAGTCCTCCTCCAGTTGCCCACCTACGCTCGCCTGGTGTGGGGCTTGGCCCGAGATCCCCGCACTCCGCTCGGCCTCAAGGCGCTGCTCATCGCGGCCCTGGTCTACGTCGTGGTGCCCATCGACCTGATTCCCGACGTCGTCCCCATCCTCGGCGCCGCCGACGATCTGACGGTCCTGCTCCTTGTCCTGGACCTGTTCATCAGCAATGCGCCGGCGGCGGTCCGAGAAGAGCACCTGGCCCGATCTGCCGCCGGGCAGGCGATGCTTGACGCCGACCTGGCTCGCCTCCGCTCGCTTCTCGGGGACCGCTACGATCGAATTCGGGACACGTTGCCCCAGCTCCTGGGTCGGTATGGCGGGCTTCGGGACTCGACTGAGGTCAAGCGTCAGATCGGGAAGTGGCGCGCCGCCCGCGCCAAGACCCCGGTGGAGGCGGAATGAAGGTCATCCTGAAGCGTGACGTGAAGGGCCTGGGCCGCGAGGGTGACCTGAAGGACGTGAAGGACGGGTACGCCCGGAACCACCTCATCCCCACCGGCGCGGCCGTCCTCGCCGACCTGGGCGCAGTCCGCAATTGGGAGCGCCACCGCGACCAGCGGGACGAGCGCGATCGGTCCCTGCGCGCTGACGCCGAGGCCATCGCCGCGCGCCTCGGGGAGCTGACCGTCCAGATCGGCGTCAAGGCCGGCGAACGAGACCGGCTGTTCGGCTCGGTGACGACGCGCGACGTCGCCGATCGCCTGCGACAGGAGGGGATCGAGATCGATCGGCATGACATTCACCTTGGCGAGCCGATCAAGACCGTGGGCGAGCACGTGGTAAGCGTGCACCTGATGCCGGGACTCGAGGCCCAGGTCCGGGTCGAGGTCGTCGCCGAGCATT
>DASWJA010000135.1:0-9535 GCA_036397375.1 Candidatus Limnocylindria bacterium | reverse complement strand
GGGCCGGCGCAACCAGCCCTGCAGGCCAGCTGCCCGGAAGGGGGCCCGCACAGCCTGCACCGCGTCTGCCGCGACCTCGCCGGCGACCGGGGCGAACAGCACCGCCGCGGCGACCGGAAGGCGGTCCGGTTCGGACACCCGGATCGGATCGGTCACCCCGCGCAGCCGAAGGCGGCGGGCGTCGTCGGTCCCATGGTGCTCGAAGCGGATGGAGCTCGGCGCCGGCTGCCGGATCACATCGGCCTGCGCCGCCAGCCCGTCAAGCGCCGCACGTACCACGGGTTCCTCCCCCGCCACGGTGTGGAGTGCGACCCGCAAGTCGGCGGCCAGCGCAGCCTCGGTCGCGTAGCGAGCCGCTCCTCCGGCGGCTTCGCCCCAACCCACCAGGTCATCCACGGTGACGCCGCCGATGATCAACAGGTCGACCGGGATCGGGTCGCCGGCGGGCGGGATATGATCGGTCACCCATGAGCCTCCACTTCTATGAGATCCACGAGGGCGCCACGGACCTGCTGACCGATGCGCTCCTGGTGAGCGAGCGCGCGTTGAGCGGGGAGGAGTTTGCCCGGCTGGTCCGCGCCGCGCGGGATGCGGTGGTCGACACCTTCGAGGAGGACACCCTGGTGGAGGCCGTGGCTCGCGAGCTGGAGCGGACGCATGGATTCACCTACATCGGCGACGAGAAGCTCGACGCCTCGATGGCGGTGGGAGCGCGTGACGAAGACACGTTCCTGGTGGACCTCTCGGAGGAATTTCGCAGCGTGATCGTGGAGCTCGACCGGTCCTGATCGGTCATCGGCCCACGTTGAACAGGACCTCGATGACGTCGCCGTCACGCACCCGGTAGGCCTTTCCCTCCGAGCGCAGCACGCCCCGCCGGCGGGCCTCCGCGGTCGATCCGCACGCGACCAGGTCCTCCCAGTTCACGACCTCGGCACGGATGAACCCGCGCGCCAGATCGGAGTGGATGGCCGCCGCCGCGTCCAGGGCCGTCGCGCCGATGGGGATGGTCCAGGCTCGGCATTCGTCGGGCCCGGACGTCAGGAACGAGAACAGGCCGAGGAGCCCATACGTTCGGCGGATGACCCGTCCGCGCGACGGCTCGGCGATACCCAGGTCGTCCAGGAAGAGCCGAGCATCGGCCTCGGGCAGGGCCGCGATCTCGGCCTCGATCCGTCCGCTCAGCACGATGACGTCGCGCTGGGGCCGTGCGTGCTCGCGCTGGGCCTCCGCTTCCAGCTCGGCTGCCTGGGCCAGGCGTTCCTCGGCGATGTTCAGGACCATGAGCTGCGGTTTCTGCGACAGGAACCGAAATCCGCGCGCCAACCGCTCGTCGTCCTCGCTCCAGGCCAGGTCGCGGAGTGGGCGTCCCTCCTCGAGCTCCGGTGCCAGGCGGTCCAGCAGGGCCTCCTCGCGCGCGTTCTGCTCACGCTCGGCGGGGGTCCCATGGCGGCCGGCGGTGCGCAGCCGTTCGAGGCGGCGGGTCACGACGTCGAGGTCGGCCACGACGTACTCGAGGTCGAGGTCGTCGGCCTCGGCCCAGGGGTCGGGCGGCCGGTCGGCGCTCGGGCTCTCGAAGGCGCGGGCCACCACCAGCAGGGCGTCCGAGTTCCGGATCCGGCCCAGGAGGTCGGGGTCCACCGTGCCGGCCCGGGTGGCCCCGGTTGGGATCGCCAGGTCGACGTAGGTCACGTCCGCGTACACCGTCTTGCGCGGGTGGAACACGGCGGCCAGGGCGTCGACCCGTTCATCGGGCACCGGGACCACGCCCACGTTCGGCGCGGCGCGGCCCGCGGCATGGCCGGACTCGGTCGGGTGGCCGCCGAGGGCGGTGAAGACAGTCGTCTTGCCCGATCCGGGCAGGCCGACAATGGCGACCTGCATCGGTCAGACTCCCATCGGTCAGTAGCCGGCCTCGAGGTCGACCAGGTTCTCGAGGGGCTGGCCGGCGAGGTAGCGCTCGAGGTTCGCCACGAATAGGTCGAGGCTGCGCTCGAGGACCCGGTCGGAAGACCACGACGTGTGCGGCGTGATGACCAGGTTTGGGGTGTCGTACAGCGGCGAGTCCGCGGGGAGCGGCTCCTCGTCGAACACGTCGAGCACTGCCCCGCCAATCCAGCCCGCGGCCAGGGCGCGGCGCAGGGCCAGCTCGTCGACCAGCCGGCCGCGGGCGATGTTGATCAGCCACGCATGGCCCGGCATGGCCTGCAGCTCGGCCGCACCGATCAGCCCGGCTGTGGAGTCGGTCAACGGGGCCGCGATGACGACCACGTCGGCGGTTTTGAGCAGGTCAGGCAGGCGCCCGACGCCCCAGACCTCGACGTTCGACAACTCCCCGCTGCCCAGCTCCGGGTGGCGACGGGTGGCCACGACCCGGGTCCCGAACGGCGCCAGCAGGCGCGCCACCTCGGCGCCGATGCTGCCGTAGCCGACGATGCCGACCGTCAGACCGCCCAGCTCCGTGCTGCGCAGTGGTTGCCAGGTCCGCTCGCGTTGGAGGTCGAACAGCTGCGGCAGGCGGCGCGCGATGGCGAGGCACATCATGACGACGTACTCGGCGATCGGTCGCGAGAAGACTCCCCGGGCATTGGTGACCTGCAGACCCCGCTGCCTGGAGAGCGGGGTCACGACCTTGTCGACACCGGCGGAGATGGAGTGGATCCAGCGCAGGGCCGGGGCGCGTTCGATGACGTGGTCCAGGGCAGCTGCGCCGATGCCGCCCCGGAGCAGCACCTCGGCCTCGGCGAGGGCGGCCTCGGCGTCGCCATGCGCCAGCCCATCACGCGAGATCTGGGTGACGATGGCCCCGGGAACAGCCTCGATGAGGGCCACCGTCTCGGGGGTCAGCGGAGCGCCGAAGATCGGAGTGGTCAGGATCCGGATCTTCCGGGAAGGACTCAGGAGAGGGCCTCCTCCGCGTCTCGCGCTGCGCCCGCGTCGAGTGCGTCGGCGCGCGCGAGCCAGCGTTCAGGAGCCCGGATCTCCGCCAGGCTGGGCAGCCATTCGGGCCCTCGCCACACCCGCGCGAAGGCGGCCTGGCCGCCCCGGGCCATGACCGCGGCCACGAATCGCTCGCCCTCGGCGTATTGCTCCAGCTTGAGATCGAGCCCGGTCAACCGCAGGACGACCTGCTCCAGCGGTCCGCGGCGCCGATGGCGGCCCTCGAACCGCTCGTGGAGCTCGTCGAAGCCGGGCAGGATGCGGGCGCCGACCGCATGCATGACGTGGTTCGAGGCGCCTTCCAGCAGCGACATCAGCGCCTGCGTGTAGCTGAACGCCTCGCGCTGCTCGGGGGTCATCAGGCGCTCCATCCAGTGCCCGTCGCCGCGGGACGCGTTCGCCAGCCGGCCCCACAGACCGCCGGCATCGGCCGCCAGCCGATGGACGGTCTCCTCGACCAGGGCCGCAAAGTGGCCCCGGAGCCACGGATGCGCCTCGAACTCAAAGGCGTGGGTGACCTCGTGGATGGCGATGAACGTCCGGAACGCGTTGCGCTCGATGCCCAAGCTGTCGGCGGTGGCCACCACGTTGGCTTCGACGAAGTAGAGCCGCCCGCGGGTGGGCGCCGCGCTCGCCAGGAGGCTGACGTCGTACTGGCCCAGAACCTTGGCCGCCAGGAAGGCGAGCAGCCAGCCGAGCTGGTGGTTGCCGAGGCTGCGGTTCACGATGCGCGCCAGCGACGCGCCGGCCCCACGGGGCGTTGACCGCGTCCCGATCAGCTCGGCCTCCAGCCGCCCGATGAGGCGCTGGAAGGTGCCGAGGTTGAGGTCGATCCACCCCAGGCGGTCAATGACGGCCGGGGGCTCGAGGGAGTGATCCAGCTGCGCCCCGATCTCGACGGCGACCAGGGGAGCCACCCGCTCGGCGGCGGCGGCATAGAACGCCTCGGCGGCGAGGCGTTCGCGCGTGGACAGGCTGCCCGTTCGGGCGCCGACCCGGTGCCGCGCGATGGACCGAATGGCTCCCCAGTCCAGCAGGTGGCTGCCGGCGCGCCGCTCGAGCCGCCGACCGGCCACGGCCACGGTGACCGTCAACAGGCTGCCAAGGATGATCCCGGCCGTCAGGCGCGAGGTGTTCCGTCTCACGCCGGCAGTCTAGTCGGCGCGGGCCGGCTCCGCGGATGGCAGGTCGATGGCCTCGATGTCCGACAGGTCGCCCCCGAAGACGCGGGTGGCCACCGAGCGAAACGCGGCCGGGTCCCCGGTCGTGACCACGCGGTGGGGCGCCGGCGGCACGCCGGTCCGCGGCCCGCTGCGCGCCTGAAGGGCGTCGAGCAGGTCCTCGAGCGCCAGCGCGGTCGTGAACGCCGAGTCGACGACGCTCACCGCGGGGCCCAGCTGCCGTTCGAAGACCGGGCGCAGGAGCGGATAATGGGTGCACCCCAGGAGCAGGGTGTCGAGCTGGCGGTCCTGGGCGCGGAGGGCATCCAGGTAGCCGCTGATCACCGCTTCCACCTGAGTCCCGGCCAGCTCCCCAGCCTCGACCAGTGGCACCAGGTCGGGGCACGCCTGCTGGCTGACCGTGACGCCCGGATCGGCCTCACCAATCGCCGCCAGGTAGGCGCCCGAGGCCACCGTCCCGGCAGTCGCCACGACCCCGACATGCCGGCTGCGGGTGGCGGCTGCCGCGGCGACCGCCCCGGGGCGCACGACGCCCAGGACCGGAATCGCGACCCGCTCACGGACCTGCGGCAGGGCCTGGGCGGTGGCCGTGTTGCAGGCCAGGACCAGCACCTTGGGCCCCTGGTCCATGAGCCATGCCGTACATTCAAGGGTGAACCGCCGCACCTCGTCGGCTGGCCGCGGCCCGTATGGGGTACGGGCGTTGTCGCCCAGGTAGAGTGTGGTCTCGGCCGGGAGGCGGCGCTGGATCTCGGACAGGACGGTCAGGCCGCCGACACCCGAGTCGAAGACGGCGACCGGGCGCGGGTCGGGCGAGACCACGGGCCGGGTCAGCGGGCAGCCAGCGACGGGGCCCGGCTCCGGCGTTGGGCCAGCAGTGCGGCCGCGATGCTGCGGACACCCTTGGAGATCTGGGCATCGGGGCTGGCGGACACGAAGGGCACGCCCTCGTTGTTGGCGGCCAGCACGAGGTGGCCGTCCGACACGATTTCGAAGTCGATGTGCTGGCCGAGGACCTCCTCGACCTCCTCGCGGGTAATGCCGCCCGACGCATCGGCTCGGTTGAGGACCACCGCCATCTTGGACGGCGGGTAGCCGATGGCTGCGAAGGCCTCGTTGGCCATGGCCAGGGCTCGCACCGCCATCGCGTCGAAGGTCAGTATCTGGAGGACGAGGTCGGAGGCGTCCAGGAAGGCGAGGACCTCATCGGTCAGCGCGGCGCGGGTGTCGATCACGACGTGGCCATATAGGCGCCGGAGAAGGGACAACGACTTCTCGATGTCGCGGGTGGTGATCATCTCGGCCATCTCGACCCGTGGCGGCGCGAGCAGGACGTCGATCCCGGAAGGATCGCGCCACATGACCTCCGACACGTCGCTATCGCGAATCTTGTCGGTCGGCAGGTCGAGGATGGAAAGCGCGTTGGCCGGGGCTCGGAGCAGGCCGCGCAGGTCGGAGAACTGGAGCGAACCGTCGACCAGGCACACCGGCTCTTCGCCGGCCAGGGCCACGGCCAGGTTGTAGGCGAGCGTCGTCCGCCCCACGCCCCCCTTGGGCGAGAAGAGGCTGACCATCTGCGCCCCGGCACCCGACGTGGCGTTGACCCGTTCCTCGGCGATGCGGCGGATGATGGTGGTGAGGTCGAAACCGGCGAGTGGCATGCGGAGGACGGCGTCGATCCCGCGTGCCGGATCCTCGGTGATGGGCTCCTGCGGGACGGTGAGCACGATGATCCCCACCTCCGGATGGGCCAGCCGGATGCTGGACGCGGCCTTGGCCCCGCTGACCCGCCCCTGGAGCAGCCAGTCGATGATCACGACGTCGGGCCGGAAATCGCCGACCGCGGCCAGCGCGCGGTCCCCGTCGCCGATGACCTCGACGACCTGGATCTGGGTTTGGGCGACCAGCAGGGATCGGACGTGCGATGCCACCTGGGGCACGTCCTCGATCATCAAGAGCCGGATTCGCTCTCCTGCCACCTCGTCTGTGTTATCGCCTCATCCGAGTTCCATTCCCCGTCGCCCTGCCCGGTGCCGGATACGCCGGCTGAGGACGATCAGGCGCTCGCTCTCGGCCGAATACGCCTCCGGGTCGTGGGACCCATGGGTCGCGGCGACAGCGAGTCCCGCGGCCTCAACCAGCCGCGTGACGGTGTCAGGAGAGGGGTACCAGAGGCGGAAACTGGCCGGAAGCCGCGCTATCGTACCATCGGGGTCCTGCCGGTCCACCACGGTCGACAGGGTGATCCTGATCCCTTCGGGTGCATCGCGGCGCACGAGCTGGCTCCTCCGCGTGAAGCGACGGCCCCCAGACTCGATGAACCAGTCCACGGCCAGCGGCAGGTCGCCCGCCGGCAACGCCCCCGGCCCCAGGTCGTCCAGCACGAGCAGGCCACGCGGAGTCAGGAGCCGCGCGGCTCGGGCCAGGAGCCGGGCCGCATCCTCCGGGCCGTCGAGGTGCGGCAGCACGCCGGCGGCGACGATCAACCCGAAGCGCTCCGGACGCCGGATGGATCGGACGTCGCCGTGGACGAGCTCGATCCGGCCTTCCACGTCGGCATCCGCCAGGCGCGGGTCGGCCGCGATCCGGGCCTGCGCGCGACGGAGCATCGCCGCCGATGCGTCCACGCCGACGATGCGGCTGGCGCGGCCGTCGAGGAACGTTCCGAACAGCCGACCAGATCCGCACCCGAGGTCCAGCACGGCCCCCCGTACCCGCCGAGTGAGCTCACGGTAGAAAGCCCGGTCCTCGGTAACGGCATCGTGCTCGAGGTCGTAGATCTCGGCCAGCTGGTCGGCGTTCGTGGTCTGCCCGCTGAACGGATCGCCGGACGCCGGGTCGGGGCCGGGGGTCACTCGCTGTCGAGCCGGCGAATGGCTAGCCACTCGGCGGCCACGGCGACGCCAGCCACGACCGCCGCCGAGAAGGGATTCAGGGCGTCCACCAGCCGCAGGCCCGCCACCGCGCCCAGGACCAGGCCGGCGAGCACCCCGCGCCGGGCGGCACGGCCCCAGGCCCCGAGATATGCGATCCGGCGCCGCGCTGCGAAGTCGACCACGAACGCCCCGGGCGTGATGAGCAGCCCCAGCGCCAAGCCGGCCAGACCGATCACGAGCAGGCGGTTCCGGTCGGCGTCGGGGCATGGATAACCCGGCGCCGGGCCGGGGCACAGCTGGGTGGCCAGGACGAGCACGCCGACCATCGCCGCCACGGCTCCGGCCGGCAGAACGACGATCAGAAAACGGTCCCGGCGCTTCAACGCGCCGCGTCTGGACAGATGGTGCGGAACGGGCAGGACGCGCAGCGCATGGGTCCCGGGTTGGCATCGAAGCGCTTGGCCCGAATCCCGGCCGCGGTCGACGCGATCTGGGACCGGGCCTTCTCCAGGCGGGCGGGGGTTGCCTGGCTGAGGCCCACTTCCCCCGATTCGAGGAAGTGCAGCGCGAGCCGGTCCGGCGGTCGCCCGTGCTCGGATTCCCAGGCCAGGGCATACATCGCCAGCTGGAGCGACTCGCGCGAGCGGCGCGTCGCCGTTGCGGGGTCGCGGACATCGCCCGATTTGTAGTCGACCACGCCGATCGCGCCATCCGGATCGCGGTCGATGCGGTCGATCCGTCCCCGGACCCGGTCCGGGCCGAACCGAAAGGCGAACTCCTGTTCGACCCCGACGACCGGAGACGGGGATGCCTGCTGCTCGTTCCAGAAGCGCGTCAGGGCGTCGCGGGCCGAGGCGCGGCGCGCATCTTCGTGGGCGCGGGTCACGAACCCGGTCGATTCCCAGTGCCGATCGAGCTCGGCGTGGAGCTCCTCGAGCGGCATCACGGATCCGGCCATCTGGATCTGATGGAAGGCCTGGACCGCGGCGTGGAGGGCACGGCCCACGACCAGTGGATGGCTGACCGGGGTGGGCAGGCGAATGAGGTGGGCGTAGCGATAGCGGGCCGGGCAATCGGTGTAGTCGCTGACCTGGCCATAGCTCAGGGTGAGCGGTTCCTCGACCAACCCGGGGCGCGGGGAGACCTTCACCGAAGGCACCGGCCCGACCTCGGTCGGCGGGCGAAGGCGCTCGATCCGTTCCATGGGGCTGGGCCGCAGGATGTCGGCGGGAAGCGCGGGCCCCAGGTCCAGGGCTTCGAGCAGGAACTGGCTCGGCCGCCGAGGGCGCTCCCCCTCGTCGCGGGCCCAGGTCATGGTCAGCGTCTCGCGGGCCCGCGTCATTCCCACGTAGCACAGGCGCCGCTCCTCGGCGAGGTGGTAGTCGCCGTCGATCGCGACCTCGCGGACGAGCTCATCGGGGAGGTCGACCGGCTCGCGCCGCGTGCGAGTCGGGAATCGGTCCTGCGCCATGCCCACCATGAACACGATCGGGAACTCGAGGCCCTTGGCCTTGTGGCAGGTCAGGACGTGGACCGCCTCGCTGACCTCCAGGTCCGCGTCGGCGGTCGCCGGGTCGTCGCCGGCCTGGATGAACGTATCGAGCCGGGCGACGAGGAACGGCAGCCGCGGGTCACGCAGGACGGCCGACGCGCGGCGCAGGATTTCGAACAGGCGCGCGACGTTCTGGAGCCGTTCCGGACCACTCTCCCGGGCCTCGAGCGCCAACCGCGCCAGCCACCCGGTGGAGGTCACGAAGCGGTACAGGATCTCGCCGGCATCCAGCCGCGCCGCCAGCTCACGATGGGCATCCAGGGCGGCGAGCAGGCGCTGGGCAATGGCGGCCGGTGCTCCGCGCAGGGTGGCCTGGGCCGGGTCGGCCAGCCCCTGGCGGAGCGCGACCTCCAGGCCGAGGTGCCGCCGCGACGCCCGGTTCAGGACGCGGCTGGCCTGGTCGGGCGCGAGGCCGAAAATGTCCGAGGTGGCCAGGTCGAACAGGCTGACCGAGTCCTCGGGGTCATTGACCGCGCGCAGGAAGCTGAGCAGGACGCGGACCTCGGGCTGGCGGTACAGGCCTGCGGTGCCGCTGAAGCGCCAGGGGATGCGCCGCAGGCTGAGCGCCCGCAGGTAGGGATCCGCGTCGCGGTTGCCCCGGACCAGGATGGCGTGGTCGCCTGCCCGCCGGCCGATGGCGATGGAGGCCGTGATGCGCTCAGCGACCGCGTCGGCCTCGTCGGAAGTGGTGGCGAACGCCAGGCTGCTAACCTCCAGCGCGTCTGGAGCGGCCCGCTTTGTCGAGCCCCGTGCCCGCAGGTGCTTGTCGATCCGCTCGCGGACCTCGAGCCGGTCGGGGTCGTTGTGACGGATGAGCCGATACGCCGCGTCAAGCACCGCCTGGGGCGATCGGAAGTTGTCGGTCAGCACCACCCGGCCCGTCTTTGGGTAGGCGGCCCGGTAGCCCAGGATGTTCGACAGGGCCGCGCCCCGGAAGCGATAGATGCTCTGGTCGTCGTCACCGACCACGGTGAGGTTGCCCGACG
>DASWJA010000134.1:0-4822 GCA_036397375.1 Candidatus Limnocylindria bacterium | reverse complement strand
GCTCGGCGTGACGAACGTGGTCCGCCTGGCCGGCCTGTCGGCCATGATCCTGGTCGGCCTGACAGTGGTCTTCATGATCGTCAACACGATCCGGATCGCGGTGTTCTCACGCAGTCGCGAGATCGAGATCATGCGCTTGGTGGGCGCCAGCGACGCCTTCATCCGCTGGCCGTTCATCATGGAGGGCATGCTCTGCGGCCTGCTTGGCGCCACGGTCACCGTCCTGCTGGTGGCCGTGGTGTGGGGGCCCATTCAGCCCCTGCTGATCGAGATCTTCCAGATGCCGACCGCCGTCGGCGCCCAGTTCTTCACGTTCGTGGCGGTCCTCATCCTGTCGGTCGGCCTGGTGGTGGGGATGCTGGGCAGCTGGATCAGCGTACGGGCCCACCTGGCAACCGGGGTCTGACCGTGCCCGAGCGTTGCGGGAATGGCACCCGGGCGTAACCGGGCCTTGATCTGACCGGTGCTACACTCCCGCCCCCCAAACATGGACGACGCGACGCCTCCCGACCGGCCCGAATCCGGAGCCGATCCCACCCTCCAGCCCGTTCCGACCCAGGCACCGGTCCGCCCCGGAGCCGGACGCTCGTTGCGCTACGCGGCGCTCTTTGGGCTGGCCGCCCTGCTCGGGACCTCCCTCTTCATGGGCGGCTACCTGGCGGCCGGCGGCACCGGGTCATGTGCCGCCCCGAGCGAGGCGTTCGCCGCGTTCTGCGAGGCATACGACAAGCTCCACGCCCAGTACGTCGACCAGCTCGACGACAACAGGCTGGTGGAGGGCGCCCTCGAAGGGCTGTTCCAGTACGGCGTGGCGGATCCGGACAGCGGCTACATGAACGCGGAGGAGTACCAGAACTCGCTGGGCGACCTGTCTGGGACCTTCTCCGGCATCGGCGCTGAGCTGGCGGTCGAGAACACCGAGAACCCCGACGACCGGGAGGCCTGCGCGGTCCTGTCGGACACCTGCCTTCTGGTCGTGGTGGCACCCATCCACGGGTCGCCGGCCGAGGCGGCGGGCGTGCAGTCCGGCGACGTGGTCCAAGCCGTCGACGGCGAGAGCGTGAACGGCAGCACGATCACCGACCAGGTCACGAAGGTGCGCGGCCCGGAGGGGACGGACGTCACGATCACCATCCAGCGCGGCGATGAGGTGTTCGACCTGACCATCACCCGGGCCGAGATCGTGGTGGTGGAGGTCGAGAGCGAGTTGCTCGCCAACCAGGTCGGGTACATCGCGCTCCACCGCTTCAGCGTCAACGCCGCCGACCAGTTCAGCGAACAGCTCGGCGACCTGCTGGCCGATGGGGCCGACCAGATCGTGTTCGACCTGCGGGACAACGGGGGTGGGTACATCAGCGCCGCCCAGCAAGTGGCCTCAGAATTCGTGGCCGAGGGCCTCCTGTTCAGCCAGGAGTCGGCCGGAGACGAGGTCATCGACTGGGAGGCGACCGACGGCGGCCAGGCGACCGATCCCGCCATCGAGGTCGTGGTCCTCATCAACGTGCGGTCTGCCTCCGCCTCGGAGATTGTCGCTGCCGCGCTGGAGGAGACCGATCGGGCCACCCTCATCGGCGAGCCGACCTTCGGCAAGAACACGGTCCAGATCTGGGATGAGCTGGCCAACGGCGGCGGGGTTCGGATCACCATCTCGCGCTGGTTCACGCCGAGCCACAACAGCGTGGCCCCGGATGGCGTTCAGCCGGACATCGTGGTCAGCGTGCCGGAGGGAACGCCCGCGGACGAGGACCCGGTCCTGGATCGCGCCCTCGCCTACCTCGCGACGGTGGACCAGGAGGCAGCCTGGCAACCGGCCATCGCCGCGCGTCCCGCGCAGATGGGGTTGCGTGTGGTGGGCTGGGCGCCGGAAACCGGGTTGTGGGCCGCATGGGGGGCGTGCTAGCATCCGCGGCCACGAAAGGAGGTGGTGTGCAATGGACAGTTCCAGGCGCGCCACCACCGAGGCGGTGCACTGACACAGCCATCGCGTGGTAGCGACGGAAGAGCCGGCCGACGAGGCCGGCTCTTCCATTTCCTGACGCTCGGCCCCGCCTGATAGGGTTCACGACCGATGTCCGAGAAGACCGTTGCCCTCAACCGCCGGGCCCGCTACGAGTACCACGTCGAAGAGACGCTGGAGGCTGGGCTGGTGCTGACCGGCACCGAGATCAAGAGCATCCGGGCCGGGCGAGCCAATCTGGCCGAGGCGTATGCGCGCGTCGAGCGCGGCGAGGCGTGGCTCATCGGCGCGCACATCGCGCCCTATGAGCAGGCCAGCCGCTTCAACCACGAGCCCACTCGCACCCGGAAGCTCCTGCTCCATCGCGACCAGATCGCCGAGCTGGTGGGCAAGACCGAGGCCCGTGGCTACACCCTCGTCCCGCTCAGGCTGTACCTGAAGGACGGGCTGGCCAAGGTCGAGATCGGCCTGGCCCGCGGGCGCAAGGCCCACGACAAGCGGCGCGTCATCGCCGAGCGCGACGCACGCCGCGAGCTCGAGCGCGAGACCAAGTTTCGAGTCCGCCTCTGAGGGTCCGCCTCTGACCTCGTGGTATCCTCGAAGAGCCGGACACCAGGCCGGCGGTTCGTGGGGATGTCAGGTTTCGACAGGGCCCAGGAACCGGGAATCGCGAGCCGAGGTCGCCCGCAGGCCTCGTAAAACCGCGGGCAAACCGTAACTGGCAACCGTCAGTTCGCTCTCGCTGCTTAGGCAGTGAGCATCGACGCCGTCCCCTCTCCCCGGGCGGCGAAGGTGTCATCAGGGGAGATGCGGCGTCGCCGACTCCGGTGAGCGGCGTCAAAGAGCCGAAAGGCGGCCGGATAGGGCGCGGAGCACCCCGCCGGTTGGGGGCCCGAGGCCCGAAACCCAAATAGGCCGGACACGCTCGTAGTGAGACCCGGCGACTCGGTCTTGGACGGGGAGTTCGATTCTCCCCCATCTCCACCAGTTTCTTCTTGATTGACCGATGCGGGCGCGGTACGGTTCCGGCAGCCAGGGTTCGGGCAACGCTCTATTTCGCCCGCGCTGGTTTGCCGAGAGAGGAACGCCCATGTTCTCAACTCTGAGCGCGAATGACCGGCTGGCGGCCGTCGCGGCCGTGGTCGTGATCATCACCGGCTTGATCAGCATCGCGACGGCCTGGGGCCCGCTGGTCTTCATCTCCCTGGCCGCCGGCGTCGGGGTGCTGTTCGTCGTCCTGCAGCCACAGATCGCCCCGGCCGTGAAGCTGCCCATGACCAAGGGCGTGCTTCTGCTCGGCCTGGGAGCGATCGCGACGGTGGTCCTTCTCGTGGTCGCCCTGGTCTGGATCGACTACATCCTCACGCCCCCGATCTTCGTCCTCGACACGATCCAGTTCTTCATCGGCGTCGTGGCTGCCATCGTCATGCTCTTCGCGGGCTGGCGTGCGTACCAGGCCGAGAAGGGGGCAACTCCGATCGCTGGCTAGAGCCGGGGCGGGCGACGCCCCAGGGGAAGATTCAGCGCGCGACAACGCGCGCGTATCGGTCGCGCAGAATTCTGGTTGCGTCCGCTCTGGCCGGCAGCAATCGCTGGAGCCGGATCGCCACGGCCTCCCCTGAGAGACCGTCGTCGATCCCGTCAAGTACCTCGCGCGTGTCGCCACTGAGGCTGCCCACGAGGTGAGCGAGATCGGCCTGGGTGGCTTCCAGCTCCGCCGGCGGATCGGCCAGCGACGCCAGGAAGAAGGCGATGGCGGCGGCAACCAGCCCGGCCCGTCGTTCAAACGGGTCAGCCGTCGGGTCCCGCAGCGCCAGCCCGTCCGCGAGACCGAAGACCAGCCGGTAACCGTCAACCGCCGGCTCGATGCCGACCCAGGTCCCGTCCGGGGCGAGCCGTCCGATGGCCCGGACCGATTCCTCGGCCCGCGGCATCCCCCCGCTACTCGACTTTCGTTGCGGGGAGGATCACAACCCGGCGGTTGGGCTCAACCCCGACGCTCTGGGTGCGGACCGTGGCGTGCTCCGCCAGCGCCAAGTGGACGATGCGGCGCTCCATGGCGGGCATGGCCTCGAGTTGGATGATCTTCCCGCTCTGCGCCACGCGCTGGGCGGCCCGGTCGGCCACGTCGCGCAGCTGGTCTTCGCGCCGGCCGCGGTAGTTCTCGACGTCGACCATGATCCGGTTCAGCTGGCCCTCGCGGCGAGCGACGATCAGGTTGACGATGTGCTGGAGGCTGGCCAGCTTCTCCCCGCGACGGCCGATCAGCACGCCGAGGTCAGTCCCCACCACGTTCAGCTTGGCCGCCTCGGTGCCCATCAGGACCTCGACCGATCCCTGCAGCTCCATGAGCCGCAGCAGCTCCTCCAGGACCGCCTTCGCCTCCTCCAGGGTGAGCCGCTCGGACTCGGAGAGCTCTTCCATCGGCTTGGCAGGCACGAAGGGTCGGGGCTCGGGCCGGCCATCGCCGTCACGCGGCTGGGCAGCCGGCCGATCGCCCCGGTCGCGGGGAGCGCGTGGCTCTCTCCGCGGAGCGGCATCGCGGCGCCGGCCGCGGACCGGGGGACGTGGTGTGGGCGCTTCGGCCGCATCGGCGATCGCATCAGCCATCGCGTCGGCCATCTCATCGCCCGCGCCATCCAAGATCGGAAAACCCTCGTCAGCAGCTGGTGCGGTCGCGGGTTCCGCGACTTCCGACACCGCTCCGGCATCGGCCCCGTCGTCGAGCTGGGCTGGGGGCTCCTCCGCGCGCAGGCTGGTCGCCTCGGCCACCGCGGACTTGGGGGCGGCCAGGATGCGCGCCTCGTCGCCGCCCACGCCCAGGATGCCGCGACTGCCCTGGGACAGGATCTCGATGTCGAGATC
>DASWJA010000133.1:0-4325 GCA_036397375.1 Candidatus Limnocylindria bacterium | reverse complement strand
GCCGAGGAGCCGGATGAGGAGGCCTACGACACGGTCGGCGGATTGATCATCCATCGGGTGGGGCGGATCCCGCTGGTCGGCACCGAGGTCGAGTTCCGTGACGTCACCCTGCGAGTCGAGGCCGCCGACTCACGCCGGGTTTCGAAGGTGAACGCGGTTCAGATGCTGGAAAGCCCCCAGGCAGTCGAGAACTCCTCCGGCTAGGGAACCGGCGCCCTAGGCGCGGGCAGGCGGTCAGGCCGCGATCATGGCCTCCACGAACATGACCAGCTCTCCACGGGCCGCCGGCTCGAGGGGCAGGTCGACAAGCTCGGCCAGGGCCTCGTCCCGGTAGCGTCGCGCCTCGCCAAGGGTCGTTTCCCGTGCGCCGGAGCGATCCAGGATGGCCAGCGCTTCGGCGACCTCGACGTCGGTCAGCTGGCGCCCCCCTTCGATGGGCGCGAACAACTCGCGCAGGCGCTCCTGGTCGGCGGCCCCGGCGTGGTTGAGGGCCCAGATGACCGGCATCGTCTTCTTCCGGCGGCGGAGGTCACCGGCTTCCGCCTTCCCGGAGGCCGACTCCTGCCAGAACGAGCCCTTCACGTCATCGGCCATCTGGAAGGCGAGGCCAAGGCGATCGCCGAAGCGGCGGAAGCCCGCGATCACCGTCGGATCCTGGGAGGCGAGGATGGCAGCGGCCTCGACGCCTGCCGCCATGAGGGCGGCGGTCTTGAGCTCGATCATCTGCAGATATTCATCGACCGTGACGTCAAGCCGGCCCTCGAAGCTGATGTCCAGGAACTGGCCTTCGCACAGCGCCAGGCAGGTCTGGTCGTAGATCTTCATCAGCTCCAGCACCTGGCGCGCATCGGGAGCCTCGGGATCGTCCGTCTCGTCCGCCAGCCGGTACAGGGCCAGGCGGGACAGCGCGAACAAGGCGTCCCCGGCGTTGATGGCCTGCGGAACGCCGTACAGGGCCCACAGGGTGGCCCGGTGGCGGCGCTCGCGGTCACCGTCCTGGATGTCGTCGTGAACCAGGCTGAAGTTGTGCCCCAGCTCCACTGCGGCGGCCCCGGGCAGGGCACGGCGGTAATCACGCCCCAGCGCCCGGATCACGAGCAGCCCGAGCAGGGGCCGGATCCGCTTTCCAGACGAGCCGTCCTCGCCGTCCAGGCCCAGGTGGTAGGCGAGCATTTCGTACAGCGGCCGCGCCGGCCCGCTGTGCTCGTCGAGGATCGACTGCATCTCGGCCTCGACGTCGGCGACCAGCTGGCTAAACTCGACCCGGATGTCCACCCCCGAAGCGTACCCGACCGGCTGCCGGTGAGCCCACGCTCGCGCCTGTACAAGACCGAGGGGATCGTCCTGCGCGGGCTCGACCTGGGCGAGGCAGACCGGGTGCTGACCGTCCTGACCCCCCATCTGGGCAAGCTGCGGGTCATCGCCAAGGGCGTTCGACGGCCGCGCTCGCGGATCGGCGGCGGCCTCGAGCCGCTGGGCGACGTGGACCTGGTCCTGGCCGTGGGCCGCACCTTCGACATCGTGACCCAGTCCCAGCTCCGCGATCCGCACCTCGGCCTGCGCGCCGATCTCCACGCCACGGCGGCCGCGTGGTACCTGGCCGAGCTGGCCGATCGCTTCTGCGAGGAGCGAGCCGAGAGCGCGGCGGCCTTCGCCCTGCTGGGGGCCGGACTGACGGCCCTGGACCAGGCCTCCAACCCCGCCACGCGGGAGTCCATCGCCCGCTGGTACGAGCTCCATCTGCTCGAGGCCATGGGCTACCGTCCCGAGCTGACGACGTGTATCGAGTGCGGCGCCGAGATCAGCCCCGATGACAACGCCTACGCCGCCATGGCCGGCGGGGTCCTGGGCCCCGAGTGCACCCACGCCGCGCTGAACGCGACGCCCATCTCCGCCGCCGCCCTGAAGGCCATGCGCCACTTCCAGCGGGTGACTCTGGATCAGGCCGCTCGGTTGACGCTGCCCCCATCCACCGGGCGCGAAGTGGAGCGCCACATGCACGCCACCGTGTCCGTCGTGCTCGAGCGCGAGCTGCGCAGTCGCGACTTCCTCGACGAGGTCAGCCGCCGGCCGGCGGCCGGCGCGGCATCGGTCCTGCGCTAGACTCGCCTGCCGTGCCTGCGCCCAACCTGGACGTTGTTGCCAGCCTCGCCAAACGCCGCGGTTTCGTCTTCGGGGGCAGCGAGATCTATGGCGGGCTGGCCGGCTTCTGGGACTACGGGCCGCTCGGCGCCGAGCTGCGGACGAACATCAAGGCCGCCTGGTGGCGGTCCATGGTCCAGCTCCGGAATGACATGGAGGGCCTCGACGCGGCGATCATCATGAACCCGCGGGTATGGGAGGCGTCCGGCCACGTCGGCGGCTTCTCCGACCCCATGGTGGATTGCCGGAACTGCAAGCACCGGTTCCGGGCCCAGGATCTGAAGGGTCCTCCGGCCGACATCGCGTGTCCCAACTGCGGACAGCGCGGGACGCTGACCGAGGCGCGCCACTTCAACCTCATGTTCAAGACCCATGTGGGGCCGGTCGAGGACAGCGCTTCGGTGGCCTACCTGCGCCCCGAAACGGCGCAGGGCATCTTCGTGAACTTCGCCAACGTGGCCACCGCCATGCGCCGCAAGCTTCCGTTCGGGATCGCCCAGATCGGGAAAAGCTTCCGCAACGAGATCACGCCGGGCAACTTCATCTTCCGCGTGCGCGAGCTCGAGCAGATGGAGATGGAGTATTTCGTCCCGCCCGACCAGGGCGACCGCTGGTTCGGCTACTGGGTCGAGGAGCGCCTCCGATGGTGGACCGATGTGATGGGAATCGACCCCCAGCGGCTCCGTCTGCGCCCCCACGACCCGGACGAGTTGTCCCACTACAGCCGCCAGACGACCGACGTCGAGTACGACTTCCCGATGGGCTGGTCCGAGCTGGAGGGCATCGCGGACCGGACGAATTTCGACCTGACCGCGCATGCCGCCGCCTCCGGCAAAGGGCTGAGCATCTTCGACGAGGCCAGCGGCGAGCACGTCGTGCCTCACGTCATCGAGCCGGCCATGGGTGTCGATCGGGCGGTGCTGACGGTGCTGGTCGACGGTTACCAGGAGGAGAAGGTGGCGGGGGAGAAACGTGTCGTGCTCCGAATTCGGCCCGCGCTGGCACCGGTCAAGGTCGCGGTCCTGCCCCTGCTCCGCAACCGGTCCGAGCTGGTGGAAATCGCCCAACGCCTGACGGCGGATCTCAAGCAGGACCTGGCGGCCGCGTATGACGACACGGCTTCGATCGGCAGGCTGTACCGGCGCCAGGATGAGATCGGGACGCCGTTCTGCGTGACGGTGGACGTCGAGTCCCTGACCGATGGCGCGGCGACCATCCGGGAGCGCGACAGCATGACCCAGGAACGGGTGTCCCTTGACGCCATCCCGTCCCGCCTCGCGGACCTGGTTGCCGGGCGAGCCGCCTGGTCCGACGTCGCGCCCGCCGCGGAGCCCGAATGACCGCAGCCCCGGACTTCGGCGCGCTGTCGGCCGCCGCGGCCCGGGGCGACCACACAGCAGTCATCCGGCTCGCGGGGGAGATCCTGGCCCAACGACCGGGTGATGACGCGGCGTACGAACTGCGGGCTCGCGCGCTGCAGGCCATGGGTCGCCTGGACGAGGCCGAAGCTGATGCCAAGGCCGCGGTTCGGTTGGACCCGGACGAGATCCGCTACCGCGAGCTGCTCGCTCACGTGTTGTCGGCCGCCGGCGCCCACCGCGAGGCGGCCGAGGAATACGCCCGGCTGGCTCGCCTGGACCCACGCCAGCCGGAGTGGATCCGGGCCGAGGCCGCCGAGCGACTGGCGTCGGCCGATGCGGAAGCAGCCGTGGAGGCCGCGCGCCGAGCCTTGCGCCTGGACCCCAACGACGTCGCGGCACAGCTCGCGCTCGCCCACGGGTTGCTGCGGGCCGGCCAGGCGCATCCTGCCCTCGAGGCCGCTCACCGAGCGGTGGCGCTCGCCCCCGGCGACCCTAAGGCTCGCGAGGCCGAGGCCGACGCCCGGTGGCTGGCCGGCGACGAGTCGGGCGCCTTGGCCGCCTATGCCGCGCTTGCGCGCGAAGGGCCGAGCGAGGTGCGCGACGGAGCGCTGGACAGGGCGCGTGCGCTGTACCGATCCCGGGCCGGGTTCGGCGGTCGCATGCTCGCCGCCCTTCGGCCGCTCTTCGCGGCAGCGCTCAGAGCTGATCGGCTGCGACTTCCAAGGCCCGCTGCCGCCAGCGGCGGTAGCGCACCACGCCCGCCAGGCCCCCGACCGTGATCAGCAGCCCGCCGCCGAACAGCAGGTAAGTGGCGCCAGTCGC
>DASWJA010000132.1:0-3924 GCA_036397375.1 Candidatus Limnocylindria bacterium | reverse complement strand
GCGATCCTGAACGCCGCCGGCGTGCTGTACTCCCACTACGCGACGGTGGTCCGGGACTGGGGACCCAGCCCGCTGATCGATCAACAGGCGGGGGGCACCCTGATGTGGGTGTGGGGTGACCTGGCCTTGATACTGGCCATGGTCGCGGTGATCGCGGCCTGGGTCCGCCAGGAGGAACGGCGTAACGCCCGCGAGGAAGCGCGGCTGGATGCGGAGGAGGCGCGCCTCTAGCCGATGGCGGCGCGGACCAATGCGTCGGCCGCGACTGCCGCGAACAGCAGGGTCAGGTAGACGGTGGAATACCGGAACAGGCCGATCGCCGACGCCCCGGCCG
The DNA here is from genome assembly GCA_036397375.1 of Candidatus Limnocylindria bacterium. Lineage (GTDB taxonomy): Bacteria > Chloroflexota > Limnocylindria > QHBO01 > QHBO01 > DASTEQ01. The sequence goes on along the minus strand of DASWJA010000132.1, from coordinate 3,590 downwards.
CGGGTGATCGCCGCACGCGCATGGCCCACGCGATGAAGCCGATGCCCAGGCTGCCGGCCGCGACCAGGTAAAGCAGCCCCATCCCGGCCGCGGGCAGGAGGAGCAGGCTGACTGCCACCAGGACGAGCGAGTACAGCAGGATCTGGCGCGCGGTCTCCACCTCTCCGCTCACCACCGGCAGCATGGGTACGCCGGCGGCCTCGTAGTCGCCGCGGTAGCGGAGCGCGAGGGCCCAGAAGTGGGGCGGGGTCCAGACGAAGATGATGGCGAACAGGACCAGGGCCGGGAATCCCAGCGTCCCGGTCACCGCGGCCCAGGCCACCAGCACCGGGACGCAGCCCGCCGCGCCGCCGATGACGATGTTCTGGGGGGTGGCCCGCTTCAGCCACAGGGTGTATACGACCACGTAGAACACGATCGCGCTGGCCGCCAGGACGGCGCTCAGCAGGTTGACGGTCAGGGTCAGCCAAGCGAACGACACCACGCTCAGGGCGAGCCCGAAGGCCAGGGCAGCCTGGGGCGTCACCGCGCGTCGCGGGAGGGGCCGGTTCCGGGTCCGGCGCATGAGGTCGTCGATATCGCGGTCAAGGTACTGGTTGATGGCGTTGGCGCCGCCGGCGGCGAGGGTGCCGCCTACCAGCACCGAGCCGATGAGAGCGAGCGGGGGGATGCCTCCCTCGGCCAGGACCATGGTTGGGACGGTGGTGACCAGCAGCAGCTCGATGATCCGTGGCTTGGTCAGCGCCACGTAGGCGCGCAGGGTGTCGCTCCGGGGCGCGGCCGCCCGCTCAAGATCGGTCGTCACCACCGACGCCATGCGACCCACGTAGTGCGCGGCGATGGCCAGGGTCGCAAGCGCACCGAAGACGGCCGCACCGAGCGCGACGTGGGCCACCTGGGTCCAGGGCGCCAGACCGGTCAGCACCTGCGCGCCGCCGACCACGACCTGGGCCAGGTACAACCCCCCGGCCGCGGTGGCCAGCGCGGGCAGTGGCGCTGGCTCGCGTCCGCGCCGGGCCGCGACCACGGTCCCGGCCACGAGCAGTCCGACCGCGACTGTCGCCCATCGGTGCCACGCGTGCGGGAGCACAGCAGGATCCAGGACGGGGAACAGGACACCGTTCATGAGCGGCCAATCGTCGAACGCCAGGGCGCTGCCGGTGGCGGTCACGTGGGCCCCCAACAGCATGAGCCCGTAGGTCGCCAGAGCGGTCAGGCCGGCCAGGATGGCGAAGCCGCTCCAGCCCCCGGCGGTGGGGACGTGGCGCGGGTATCGGCTTCGCATCCAGACGTACAGCACCAGGGCGAACAGGCCCATGGCGGTGGCCAGGTGCGCCGTCACGATGTCGCCCGACAGGTGAGTCTCGACCGCGACCTTGCCGAGCCAGGCCTGGAACACGACCAGGCCGCCAGCCGCGAGGCTGGCCACCACCACCGTGGGCCGGTCTCGGTGGCGGAGGACGGCGCCCAGCGCCACCGCGGCAACCACCGCTCCGGTCAGGGCGGCCAGCGTCCGATGGCTCCACTCGATGATGGCGTGCGGATCATCCAGGGGCGGGATCCACGACCCGTGGCAAGTTGGCCAATCCGGGCACCCCAGCCCGGAACCGGTGGCACGCACGATGGCGCCCACGACGACCAGCAGGTACGTCATCGCCACGGCCAGTGCGGCGAGGGTGCTGAATCGAGCCAAATCTCACTCCGTCCGGCGTTCGGTCAGGGCAGGGCGCCGGGCCGGGGCCATGATAGCCGCGGCCCCGTGGTAGGTCAGCGGCTGGCAGGGACGTGTCGGATCACGGACGGCAGGCGTGGCACGACCCAGCGGCTCGCAGCCGCCAAGCGCTCCACGCCACGCTCCCGAGGGGCGCTCCAGCCCAGGCCGTACTGCCGACGAACGGCAGGATGGAGGACCGAAATCGACGCCAGGTGCGCCACGTCCCAGATCCAGCGGGGCGGGAATCGGGTCGGGTACAGGATCCAGGGGAGGAGCGCGCGCGCAGTTGGGCTGACGCGCACGTCCCCAGAGTCGATGCGTCCTGCCATCCACGTCCGCAGTTCGGCCGCGGTGGATGGGATCACGTCTTCGGGCACGCCGAGCCGGATCGCGACCGATGCTGCCTCGCGGTGGTAGGCGTCGTGCTCAGCCGGGTTGAGCGGCCCCACGAACCGGTCGTGCATCCGGAGGGCGGTGTCGACCAGGGTGGCGTGGACCCACAGCAGGAGGTCAGGGTCGAGCGCCCGATAGGGTCTCCCCGTTTCCGGAACCACTCCCCGGACCACGGCATGGATGGCATTGATGCGACCGATCGCGCGCTCCGCGGTGGACAGGTCGCCGAAGACGATGGCCCAGCTCGCGCCCAGGGTGCGGCGCAGCCGAGCGAACGGATCGGTCCGGAAGTCGGAATGGGCATCGACCGCGGCAGCGACCGCCGGATGCGCAATCTGCATGAGCAGAGCGCAGGTGCCACCGGCCAGAACGACCGCCTCGCGATCCAGCCGCCACGACACCGAGCCGCGGGCGAACAGCCCGTCGGGCGGCAGGCGGCGGGCCGCGTCAACCGCCAACGGTCCGGTCAGGTCAGTCGGTGAGGAGGGTGATCGTGTCGCCGACACGAATGACACCTCCGGACACCACGTCCGCCCGCAGGCCACCGCGGCCTGACAATCCGGCGCGGACCCCCGGGTAGGTGATCGACTCGAGGTGGTTGCAGGGGCTGCACTCCTTGACCCCGAAGCACACCGCCTCCCCGACCTGGAATCGCCGACCCACCAGGGCCGGCACGTCCACGCCGCGGGTCAGGATGTTGCGCCGGGTCTGGTGCGGCGCCAGCTGGATGCCGGTCTCGCCGACCAAGGCCTCCACGCCCTCGGCCGCGATCAGGGTCACGTGGCTGCCGGGAATCCCGAGGCCCGCCATGCGGTCTCCGACCAGGCCGTGGCCCGCCACCAGCTCGGCGGTTTGAACCACCCGCATCGGCTCGCCGCGCTCCCCGTGCAGATGGATACCCTCGACCTTGCCCAGAGCCATCGCTGTCATCGCTGCCGGCTCAGCGCCCGGACGCACGTGCTGACGCGGACGGCAGGGCGCGGAACAGGAACCCGGCGGCGACGCCGGCGGCGAACCCACCGATGTGTGCCAGGTACGCCACACCTCCCACCGTTTCGGAGCTGATCACCGCGGCGCCCAGGCCATTGATCAGCTGGAAGGCGATCCAGAGCCCGATGGCGGCCAGGGCCGGCACCTGGGTCACGAAGCGGAAGATGAAGACCGTCACGCGGTTGCGCGGGAACAGGACGAGGTAGGCACCCAGGATCCCCGAGATCGCACCCGAAGCTCCCAAAGTTGGGATGGGTGAGGTGGGGTCGCTCCAGATTTGGGCCAGGCTGCCGACCAGGCCGGTTCCGAGGTACACGGCGACGAACAGGATGGCGCCGGCGCGGTGCTCGACGTTGTCACCGAAGACCCACAGGAACAGCATGTTCCCCGCCAGGTGCAGCCAGCCGGCGTGCATGAACATGCTCGTCAGCAACGTGACCTGGATCGGGAACGGCCCTGGCGCCTGGGGCACCAGGTACGCCTGACCGCCGAC
>DASWJA010000131.1:0-4280 GCA_036397375.1 Candidatus Limnocylindria bacterium | reverse complement strand
GAGTCCGAACGCGCCGAGGCGCTCGCGACTGCCTCCGAAGAGCGCCACGCGGCCCGCGCCGAGCGGGAGCGGGCCGAAGTCGGGACCGACCGCGCCCGGCGCGAGGCGGCTCGGATCCTGTTGGAGGCGCGGCGGGCGGCCGATTCGCTGCTCGCGGCTGCCGAACGCGAGGTCGCCGAGGCTCGGCGGGCCGCCGGCCGTTCCGATTCAGCCGCCCTGGCGGATATTGGGGCGCGCACGGCCCGCCGCCGGGCCCGTATCGCCGCTGCCCCTCCGCCCGCGGAGCTGGTCGCAGACGAAGCCGCGCTCGAGCCCGGACCCCAGCCCCGCGTCGGGCTGTGGGGTCGCAGCCGAACCCTCGGACGGAGCGGGCGGATCGCGGCCATCAGCGGCCGCACCGGGCGGGTCACGTTGGATGCGGATGGCGCCCGTTTGGTGGTCCCCGGCGACGACGTCGAGGTCGTGGACGAGCCCGGGGCCGCGCCACCCGAGCGTGACCTGGCGGCCGAAGAGCTGGTGCGCCGCGCCGCCGCCGAGCTTCCTCCCAGCCTGGACCTGCGGGGCGAGCGGGTCGAGGCCGCCCTCGAACGGCTGGCGGCCCATCTCGACCAGGCGCTGCTGGCCGGCGCGGACCAGGTCGTCATCATCCACGGGGCTGGAACCGGCGCGCTGCGGCGCGCCATCCGCGAGTACCTGGCCGACCATCCGCGGGTCCGCACCCAGCGGCGAGGACGGCGCGAGGAAGGCGGGGACGGAGCGACGGTCGGCGAGCTCTAGGGCAACTACACCGGGCTCTGCAGAATCGACGGAAGCGGCGTTGGTTCTGGAGTGGCGGTCGGCTCCGGGGTGGGAGTCGGCATCGGGGTCGGCGTGGACGTGGGCACCGCACCCGGTGTGCACTCTTCGCTTGGCGCCAGCGGGGCGTCCAGCGCGCGCAGGGGAGCCCGCGGCACGCTCGCTTCCGGACCCTGCCGCTTCTGGATCCACGCCAGGTTCGACGCTTCCCAGGCGGGATGACCGGCGTCCCAGCCGACCAGGTCGAGGAACACCTTGAGCATGGCCGGTGCAGGCGTCGGCTCCGGGATCGGCTCGCCGGACGGGATGGGCGCGGCAGTCGGCCCCGGAGTCGTGGGCACGTAGTCACCACAGCCGGTCTGCCAGATCTTTCCGGTCGCGGCCTCGATGGCCAGCTCGCGGTGGGCATCGTCGGTAGCCAGGCTTGGGCCGGAGGCCATGAAGACCTCGCCCATGGTCGTGGTCGTGAACTCGCCGGGCGCCTGACCGGTCATGGCATCGATCGTCCGATCCACGATCCCCTCGGGTCGGACGAAGTCGCGCACCGGCAGGGCGTTGAGGGCCGTGACCTCGGTCATGTAGTCGTGCCAGATGAACGTGGGGCCATCGGCCGCGAACACCGAGTCGATGGACGAGAAGTCGCTGTTGCCGACCCACACGCCGGTGATGAGCGCGCCTTCGTCGAGCTCCGGGTCTGGATCGGCGGCCAGGTAGCCGAAGGCCTGCAGGTCGCGGAAATCGGTCGTGGTGCCGGTCTTCAGGGTGGCCGGCCGGCGGCCGGCATCGGTCAGCAGCTGGAAGCGCGGGCCCCACAACGCGTTCTGCGCCGGATCGGTGTTGTCGGCCAGGATGTCACTGACCAGGTACGCCGCCTGGGGGGAGATGGCCTGCTCCGGGTCGGGGCCGTCGGTGGCCCGGTCGTAGATGACGTCGCCGTCGCGGTCCACGATACGCTCGATCAGGTACGGCTCGCGGTAGACCCCGCCGTTGGCCAGCGTGCCGTAGGCAGCGGCCAGATCGATCATCCGCACCCCGATCGTGCCCAGGGTCAACGACGCGACATTCGGGTCCTGGGCCGGGTCCCACGCGAGGCCCAGCCGCTCGGCCTGGTCCACCACCTGCGCGGTCCCGATGAGCTGCTGGGCCTTGGTCACCGGGATGTTGAGCGAGAACTTCAGCGCATCGCGCACCCGAACCGGGCCCCGCTCGCCCAGGTCAGCGTCTCGGACCGGGTAGCCCGGCACGATCTCGGTCGAGACGTCCATGAACATCGTGGCCGGGGTGATGGCCCCGGTCTCGAATCCGGTCGCGTAGGTGATCGGTTTGAATGCCGATCCGGACTGGCGGAAGGCCTGGCCCACAACGTCGAACTGGGGCTGGTGGATGGGGGTGGCCTCCCCGCCGAAATTCGCGCTTCCCACGTAGGCCACCACCGCCCCGGTCCGGTAGTTGAGCGTGACGATGGCGTCGTTGCCGATGTTCCGGCCTTGGAGCTGGTTGATCCAGTTCATCGCCTCGGGGCCGTAGCGGGCCCCCAGCTCCTCATCGGTCAGCCGATCCATGTCGTAGGCCACCTGCGCCCACTTCTCGGCGGCGACCTGGTAGGCGTCGTATTCGAGCGTGGTCTCGATCCGCAACCCTCCGCGGTCGATGACGTCCTCCGCGCCGAGCAGCTCGGCCACCTCGCGTCGGGTGGCGTACACGAAATGCGGGGCCAGGAACTCGGGCGTCTCGGGGACGCGGACGTAGACCGGCTGGCGGAGGATCGCGTCGCGCTGGAAATCGGTCAGGTAGCCGAGTTCGACCATGTTGTCGAGCACGCTGTCGCGAATCCGGACCGGTTCCGCGTCATCGGGGATCTCCAGGACACCGGGGATCTCGAGTCCTTCGGCGTCCATGGCCGGCACCCCGTACTGGGTGGGATCGAGGTCCGAAGGAGCGCGCAGCAGGCCTGCCAGCAGCGCCGCTTCCCCGGGGGTCACCTCGTGCTCGGGCGCCGGATCGGTGAAGTCCTTGCCGAAATAGCGGTCCACCGCGGCCCAGATCCCATAGCCGTTGTTGCCGTAGTACATCTCGTTGAGGAAGAACTCCATGATCTGGGCCTTGCCTTCCTCGCCCGGGTAGGCCGCATCCAGTCGGAGGGCGAGCATGGCCTCCTTGATCTTTCGTTCGAGCTGGCGTCCGGGATCGGCCATCAGGTCGGGCGGCAGGAGCACGCTGCGAACGAGCTGCTGGCAGATGGTCGAGGCCCCGGAGATGACCTCGCCGGCGGACACGTTCTGGAGCAGGGCACGCACGATGGCTCGCGGATCGACACACGGGTTGTCCCAGAACGTGTGGTCCTCGGCCGACACGGTGGCCTCGACCAGGACGTCCGGGATCTCGTCAAAGGCCACCACCCGGCGGTTGGTGGCGGCAAACGTCGCCAGCTCACGACCGTCGGCGGATACGACGAGCGACCCCTCGTCGGGGGTGTAGTCCTCGAGCGCGGTGACTTCGGGGAGTGAGCCGGCGTACGCGGTGTACAGGAACACCGCGCTGAGCACGATGCCCACCCCGAGCACCGCAAAGGTGGCGAGGATCACGGCGGGCAATGGCTGAACGCGCATCCGGGGCGCGGCGCCGGTCCGCGCGGGCGATCCGTAGCCCGCCGGCGGCGGAGGTGACAAGGTCACGGCCGCGAACTCTAGCAGAGCGGCCCGAAGGGTGCCGTCCGGCGCTCGGGGGCGGGTACCATCGGGGCATGGATCGCGCCGGCGCCATCGAGGACCTGCTGACCCGCCGCGTGGCCCAGGTTGTCGCGAGCGAGGCGCTCCGGACGCTTCTCGCCGGCGACCGCCCGCTGCGGGTGAAGCTGGGCTTCGATCCCACCAGCCCGGACCTGCACATCGGTCATGGCGTCGTGCTCGAGCGGCTGCGCGCGTTCCAGGACCTGGGACACACGGCGGTGCTGGTGGTGGGGGACACCACGGCCCAGATCGGGGATCCGTCGGAGCGCAACACGACCCGCCCCATCCTGTCGGCAGACGAGGTGCGGACCAACGCCGAGACCTACCTGGCCCAGTTCCACCGCGTCGTGGACGAGGCCAGGACCGAAGTTCGTTGGCAGTCCGAGTGGTTCGACACCTTCGGCCTGCGCGAGGTATTCGCCCTCATGAGCCGGTTCACCCTGGCCCGCATGATCGAGCGCGACACGTTCGCCAAGCGCCTGGCCGAGGGCGCCCCGGTGTCCATGCACGAGACCCTGTACCCGCTGCTCCAGGCCTACGACTCGGTCGCGGTCCAGGCCGACGTCGAGCTGGGTGGCACCGACCAGACCTTCAACCTGCTCGTCGGCCGCGACGTGCAGCGCGACTTTGGCCAGGACCCCCAGCAGATCCTGACCTGCGAGCTGCTGGTCGGCATCGACGGGGTGGCGAAGATGAGCAAGTCGCTGGGCAACGCGATTGGCTTGACCGATCCGCCGTACGAGCAATACGCCCGCA
>DASWJA010000130.1:0-4980 GCA_036397375.1 Candidatus Limnocylindria bacterium | reverse complement strand
GGGGCGTCGCCGGTCAGGAAGTATTGGATGCTGATCATCTTCACGCCGTGGCTGACGACGGGGTTGACCCGCCCCCCGACGCCGGTCACGTGGCCCTCCTGAGTGCCCATCATGAGCGGCACGTTGGGGCCGGTGATGTCGGCGTCCAGGAGCCCCACCCGGGCGCCGTCGCGAGCCAGGCTGACCGCTAGGTTGACGGCGACCGTGGTCTTGCCCACGCCGCCCTTGCCAGAGGCCACCGCGATCGTGTTGCGAACGCCGGGGATGAGGTCGGCCATGGGCCCACCGAAGCTGCGCTTGACGTTGGCGGCCCATTCGATCTTCACCGCGCCGGCACCCACGCCCGAAAGCTCATCGGCGATGTCCGATTCGATCTTGGCCTTGAGCGGGCAGGCAGGAGTGGTGAGCTCGACGGTGACCGTGACCAGCGATCCGGAGATGTCCACCGAGCGGACCATGTTCAGAGAGACCAGGTCGCGCCCGATCTCAGGGTCCTTGACCCGAGCCAGGGCAGCCATGATCGCGTCGTCGGTCAGCACGGTGGTCACCGTTCGAGGGTATCAGTTGTGCGGGGCGAGTGCCCGCGGGGGCCTCAGGCCAGGCCCTCGAACAGTCCGGATCCGACCCCGGCGGACGGCTGGGAGGCGGCCAGGTTGGACACGGCCAGGCGGTAGTGCTCGGCCGAGAGCCAGTTGTCGCGGACGGCGGGATCCCAGCCCGCGAACGGTCCATCCGAGCCGGTCTGCGACACGTGGCGCTCGATGGCCGCCAGCTTGAGCGAGACCAGCTCCCCGAGCGGGACGGCCACCGTCGGCCCGGCCGACGCGGTGTGGTATCCCGCACGCGGCGCCAGGTCACCCAGGATCGCGAGGGCCTCCGGCGGCACGACCAGGTGGAACAGCTTCGCGATGCGCCACGCCACCTGGTCCTCTTCCAGGTTGTCCTCGTAGGCCAATGGCAGAGTGGCGTTGTCCACCGCCTCCCCGACAGCCTTTGACAGGGTCACGTGATCCGAATCGCCGGTCACGCCATCCGGCCCGAAGGTCAGGACCACCTCCGGCTGGTGCATCCGGATCGGCTCCACCAGGCGCCCGACCAGGTGATGGAAGTCGACCGACGCCAGGTCGCCCTCTGCGTAGTCCAGCACGCGGAGGACCCGCACTCCGAGCAGGGCCGCGGAACGGCGCATCTCGTCCTCGCGGACGGTATCCAGGTTCCGCCAGCCCAGGGAATCGAGGAGGTCCCGGTTGCGGCCGCCGGGCGCAGGCGGCTTGGTCGTGATGCGGGCGTCGAAATAGCCGCGCGTGGCGCACACGACCACGACGTACGCGCCCTCGGCCGCCGCAGTCGCGATGGCGCCCGCGAACCCGAACGCCTCGTCGCCCGGGTGGGCGACGATCACCATCAGGCTGTGGGAGGGGTGCCGCTCACGGATGGGCCGCCAGGTCGACACGGCGGCGAGTCTATCAGCCTAGACCTCGAGCTCGAGGGCCACCCGCGCTGACGGATCGCGGGCCTGATCGCGCGCGGCGGGGACGCGCTCGGCCGCCGGAACGCGCTCCACGAAGCTCGCCCGGTGGCCGGCCTCGATGGCCTGCTCAATCTCGTCCAGGCTCAGGATCCCGTGGCGCAGGAGCAGCGCGAACTCGTCGCGCAGGTAGCGCTGGAGGATCTCCGGCCCATCGGTGGACAGGGTGAAGGCGACCTCGTGAGCGACCAGGTTGCGCAGGTGCGTCCGGAGCTCGCCAAGGCTGTCCACCACCCCGGTGCTCAGGTTCGAGGAGGGGCAGACCTCGAGCACGATCCCCCGCTCGCGGAGGATGCCCATGACCCGCGGGTCGGTTGCGCTCCGGATCCCATGACCGATGCGAGCGGGGTCGAGCGCCTCGACCGCTTCCTCCACCTCGTCGGCGCCCCCGGTCTCGCCGGCATGGACCGTGATCCCCAGCCCGGCACGGCGGCACTCGGCCATGATGTCGCGATAGTCGGCGAATCGGAAGCCGGCGACCACCGGGCCCGCGATGTCGATTCCCACGACCCCCCGCGCGCGCCAGCTGATGGCCTTGGCGGCCAGGATCTCGTTGAGCTCGCGGCTGAATGCGCGGTCCAGGCAGAAGATCAGGCCAGCCTGCACCTGGGGGTATTCGAGGATGGCCCGGTCCATCCCCCGCACGGCGGCCGCGATGATGTGGTCCAGGTCCTGCTCGCCGCCCCGGTTGCGCTTCATCGGGTTGAAGCGCAGCTCCAGGCGGGTGATGTTGCTGCGCCGATACGCCCCCCCGATGACCTCATACACGCTGCGCTCGACGGCGATCGGGCTGGACTGGATCAGCTCGGTCCAGTGGAACAGGTCGAGGTACCCGTCAAATGTCCGCCGCCGGCGGCGCCCGAGGGTGATCAGCTCGCGGAAGGCCCAGTAGTCCTTGGTCGGCAGCCGGATGCCCTGAGCGTGCGCGATGCCCCACATGATGGCCGGGGTGACGGCCGCTCCCAGGTGCACGTGCAGCTCGCTGAGCGGCGTGTGGGGATCGATCCGGGGTCGGGCCATGTGCCACCGGCTGCGGACTTTGCGGGAGTTTATCAGGCGGTCCGGCGTTGCCGAACCGCGCTAGAATCGGCGCCCGATGGATCTCAAAGGCCTGATCGAGTCGCTCGCCACCGGCTGGGCCGAGCGCCTGACGATCCTCGTTCCGCTGGCCCTGGTCGGGGCACTGGGACTGTACGTCGCCTGGCTGCTGATCGGGTACCTCCGCGCCTCGCAGACCGGGATCGAGGCCGAGGCGGTGGTCGGTGAGGCGCTCGCACCCGATCCGGGGGCCTCGGTCAGCCTGCCGCCCGGCGCGCCGTACTGCCTGGTTGACGGCCTCGTGCATCCGCCCGGCGCCATGTACTGCGCGCGCTGCGAGGCCGACCTGGCGCGGGATTGCGCCACCTGCGGAACGACGATCCGGGCCAGCGACTCCGTCTGCTTCAGCTGCGGGGTGCGCCAGTAGCCTTGGCTCAGTTCCCCATCAGGGATTGGACGTAGGCACGCATCTCGGCCACGTTGGGGATCATCACCCAGCCCCGGCTGGTTCCCGGCTCGATGCCGGTGTACAGCGAGAAGCGAGGCGGCGACAGCACGGTCGCGGACACGTTCGCGTCCCCCGCATCGCCTACCACCTGCAGGAGGGTCGGTAGGTCGGTGAGTGGCGCGTTGGTCTGCAGGGTGGTGAGCAGGGCCAGCATCGCGCCCAGGTCGAACTCGTCGTCGATGAGGGAGATCCGATGGGCCAGCGCGGCGATCAGCTGCATCTGGCGCCCGGCCCGCGCGTAGTCGCTGTCGGTGTAGCGGGATCGGGAATAGGACAGGGCCGTGGCGCCGTCGATCCGCTGCCAGCCCGGCGCGATGCTGAAGCCGATCTCGCCGTCGCTGATCGCGTAGGGAACGTCGATCCACAGCCCGCCCAGGGCATCCACCAGGAGCGGGAAGTCGGGCATGTTCAGCTCGATCCAGTAGTCGATGGGGACGCCGTACGTCGTCTGCAACGCCGCCGCGAGCCCGTCCATGCCATAGCTGAATCGGATCGCGTTGGCCTTCAAATGCCAGATCGCACCGTTGCCCAGCGGGATGTCGACCGCGTCGCGCGGAAGCGCGACCATGGTCAGCTGGGTATGGTCGGCACTGACCGATGCCACGACCATGGCGTCGGTCAGCGGGCCGTATCCGTTTGCCACCCGGTCTGGCGTCGAATCGCTGCCCGCGAACAGGACGGTGATGCGCCGATCCAGGAGCGCCGGGTTGATGGGGACCGGCGTCGGCGTCGGCTCCGGGGTTGGAGTGGGGACGGGTGTTGGCCGGGGGGTCGGTGACGGCGTGGCTGTCGGCTCGAGGGTTGGGCTGGGCGTCGGGCTCGGCGACAGGAGCGCGCAACCAGCCACCCAAATGACGAGGGCGACGGTCAGCAGACGGACGAGGCGGGGTGTGGGCTGCATCGACTGCGGATCGTAACTGCCCGCGAGGGCTGCCGCCAGACGGCGGCCGCCCACTGCTAGGCTCCGAGCGTGGAGACCCGAGAGATCGGCGTGGAAACCGCCGGGCGGCGCGGCGTCCACGACCTGACCGATGCCTGCGCCCGATTCGTGGCCGAGGCCGCTGCGGGCGGGGATGGCATCCTGCACCTGTTCGCGCCTCACGCGACGGCGGGGCTGATCGTCATGGAGCTGGGCAGCGGCTCCGACGCCGATGTGATCGAGGCCCTGGACCTGCTCCTGCCGCGCGATGATCGCTGGCGCCACCGGCATGGCTCGGAGGGCCACGGTGCGGACCACGTCCTCCCGTTGTTGCTCAGCCCATCGCTCAGCGTGCCGGTCATCGGTGGCCAGATGGCGCTGGGGACCTGGCAGTCCATCGCCCTGCTGGACCCGAACGCCGATCACATCCGGCGACGAGTCCGTCTGTCGTTCGTGCCAGCCTAGGCCGGCGCCTCGGCTGACGCCCCGCTCCCGGCGAGACGCATCACCTGGGCAGTCACGGTGGACGGGTCCGCCGTGGGGGCATCGCACGCATACCCGCGGCACACGTACGCGGTGGGCACGCCCTCCCGCGCGACCTTGTCGACAAACACCGGGCGGCTACGGAGCTCATCGCCCGCAGGCAGGCCGGCGATCACCAGGTCGGGCGCGTATGGAGCCGCGGCGGCACGGCGGAGGGCGACCGAGCGAAGGTCCGCGGCCTCGCCGGCAACCACCACGTCGACCGTCGAGCCCAGGGCGCGATCGGCGGCGCACAGCATCCGCCCCAAGGCCGACGGCTGGCGCTCGATGGCCGACCCCGCCGCGGCCAGGATGCGACGGGCCCGTCGGTCGTGCTCCGGGTCGCCGCCCAGGAGCGCCAGCCGGAGCCAGACGTCCGCGGCGATCGAGTTCGCGCCGGGGGTCGCGCCGTCGAGCAGCGACCGCGGCCGAGCCACCGTCTGCTCGTGATCAGGCCCCGTGTCG